>CAZPPW010000053.1:0-11929 GCA_964588595.1 uncultured Marinilabiliaceae bacterium | reverse complement strand
ATCCCCCACCCACACGGGAAACTGACACCCACAGCCACCACGCACGCCCCTAATGCGCCCCCACTTTTTCTCCACTACCCCACCCTCTTTCCTCGCTTTCCTCCAATACCCATATCCTCCCTTTATTCACCCCAAATAACATATTTTTACACTCCACCCCTACTAATCAGCCACTTGCCATCACCCCACCCATGCGCCACATTGCATACAACCCCGCCATCCCGCCCCCATCCACCGTAACTGCGTATGTTGAAATCTTGTCTATCAATTTTTATTCCCACTCAATCAACAGTTTACACCCTTTAGCACCCTTCCTAACCGCGTCCACACTTTCCTTTCACCCTCTCCATTTCACCACCTCAACCCATTTCCCTACCTTCGTAATGCGATTCCTGCTCCCCGTATGCTTCGCCACCCATCGGCCCCTGTGGCCCCTTGTTCTCAACTTCTTTCCATTTACAAACCAACCATGATACAAACTGTCGTTAAGCGTGATGGCCGCGTCGTCGGCTTCAACAAAGAGAAGATCTGTGCAGCTATTCGTCGTGCCATGCTCCACACCGAGAAGGGTGAGGATGAGGCCCTCGTATGCAAGATTGCCGACCGTATCGAAGTGGCTGGTAAGGAGAAGATGACAGTCGAGGCCATCCAGGATTGCGTCGAGATGGAGCTAATGAAGAGCCCCCGCAAAGAGGTGGCGCAACGCTACATCGCCTATCGCAATCAACGCAATATAGCCCGCAAAGCCAAGACACGCGACGTGTTCCTCGAGATCATCGAGGCCAAGAACAACGACGTGACGCGCGAGAACGCCAATATGAACGCCGACACCCCCGCGGGCATGATGATGAAGTTCGCCTCCGAGACGACCAAGCCCTTCGTCGACGACTTCCTACTCTCCGAAGAGGCGCGCTCCGCCGTCGAGCATGGCTACATCCATATCCACGACAAGGACTACTACCCCACCCGCAGCCTCACCTGTGTGCAGCACCCCCTCGACAAGATACTCAAATATGGCTTCTCGGCAGGCCATGGCGAGTCGCGCCCAGCCAAGCGCATCGAGACGGCCAGCATCCTCGGCTGTATATCAATGGAGACAGCGCAAAACGAGATGCACGGCGGACAGGCCATACCCGCCTTCGACTTCTACCTCGCCCCCTACGTGCGCAACAGCTACATCGAGGAGATCAAGATCATGGAGGAGATCAACAACGCCGACTACTCCGTGCTCTACCAGTCGCCTATCGACGACTACGAAGTCCGCCCCCTCGACGGCCTCACTGGCAACGACCGTATACGCCAGCACGCCATAAACCGCACCGTCGGCCGTGTCCACCAGTCGATGGAAGCCTTCATCCACAACATGAACACCATACACTCACGTGGCGGCAACCAGGTGGTGTTCAGCTCCATAAACTACGGCACCGACACATCGGCCGAGGGACGTTGCATCATCCGTGAGATACTCAAGACAACATATCAGGGCGTGGGCAACGGCTCGACAGCCATATTCCCCATTCAGATATGGAAGAAGAAGCGCGGCGTGAGCTACCTGCCCACAGACCGCAACTACGACCTGTACACCCTCGCCTGCAAGGTGTCGGCACGACGTTTCTTCCCCAACTTCCTCAACCTCGACGCCACGTTCAACCAAAACGACAAGTGGGACGCTAACGACCCGGAGCGATATAAGTGGGAGATAGCGACCATGGGATGCCGCACACGCGTCTTTGAGGACCGCTTTGGCGAGAAGACCTCCATAGGCCGTGGCAACCTCTCTTTCACCACCGTCAACATTGTCCGCATAGCCATCGAGAGCATGGGGTTTGTGGACCAGAAGGAGCGCGTGGCCCACTTCTTCAAGCGTCTGGACGAGATTCTCGATGTCACGGCACGTCAGCTCGACGACCGTTTCAACTTCCAGAAGATGGCACGCGCCAAGCAGTTCCCGTTGCTGATGTCGGCATTGTGGGTGGGCTGCGACAAGCTACAGCCCGAAGACACTATCGAGAGCGTCATAAACCACGGCACATTGGGCATAGGGTTCATAGGCCTTGCGGAATGCCTGGTGGCGCTGACGGGCCATCATCATGGCGAGAGCGAGGAGGCGCAGCAACTGGGCATAAGCATAATAAGCCACATGCGCGACAAGGCCAACGAGTATAGCGAGAAGTATCACCATAATTACAGCGTGCTCGCCACGCCCGCCGAAGGACTGTCGGGCAAGTTCACGACGAAGGACAAGAAGAGCTTCGGCGTGCTGCCCGGCATAACCGACCGCGAGTACTACACCAACTCTAACCACGTGCCGGTATATTACAAGTGCAGCGCGGCGCATAAGGCGCGTGTGGAGGCCCCATATCATGAGCTGACCCGTGGCGGCCATATCTTCTACATTGAGCTGGATGGCGACGCCACGCACAACCCTCAGGCGGTGATGAACTTTGTAGACCTGATGGACAAATATAACATGGGCTACGGGTCGGTGAACCATAACCGCAACCGTTGCATGGACTGCGGCTACGAGAGCGCGGAGGCGAACCTTGAGACGTGCCCTAAGTGCGGCGGCACGCATATTGACCGCTTGCAGCGTATCACGGGCTACCTTGTCGGGACGACCGACCGCTGGAACCGCGCCAAGCTTGCGGAGTTGCGTGACAGGGTGACGCACGATTAACACGGCATATTGATTTGTTTCCCCATTATCGGATGGCATGGCGACGAGCCGTGCCGCGATGGGCGTGCACCATAAACAGAAGATACGATGAGCGACGAAGGGCACATATCGATACTCAAGATTGTAGAGTCTACGACCGTCGACGGCCCGGGCTTGCGCACATCAGTATATTGCGCAGGTTGCCCCAACGCGTGCCCCGGGTGCCACAACCCACAGAGCTGGGACATTGGCAATGGCACGGTCACGCCGATTGACGATATAATGGCAAAGATTGTGGCGGAGGACTTCTGCGACGTCACATTCACTGGGGGCGACCCGATGTACCAGGCGGCAGGCTTCACCGCCCTGGCGCGGCGCATCCGGCGGGAGACGCGTAAGACGATATGGTGCTACACGGGCTTCACTTTTGAGCGTTGCTATGCCGACCCTGCCAAGCGGCGGCTACTTGACTATATAGACGTATTGGTTGACGGCCCATTCGTGGAGAGCCTCAAATCGGACGAGCTGCTGTTTCGGGGCAGTTCCAACCAGCGCATCATCGACGTGGCGCAGACCCTTGCCTCGGCCACGCCAAACGCGCCCATACTCGCCCATCCTGAGGCGGGTCTGTTTCCGGAGATATAGGGGGTTGCCGGAGGGGGTTAGGGCAAAAGAATAGGGGCGTTGCATGCAGCGCCCCTGTTTTGTGTGTGTATGATGCCGCTTCTTATTGCTCGCCTTTGAGGAAGGTGTCGAAGTAGCGTTTGATGTAGGCGATGAGGTGTGTGCGGTCGTGGCCGGAGACGTTGTGGGGGTGGTTGGGGTAGACGTAGTAGTCGATGAACTTGTTGTGGCGGATGGAGCTGTTGAGGAGGGCCTGGCTGTTTTGCCATACCACGGTGCTGTCCATGGCGCCGTGGATGACGAGGAGTCGGGCGTTGTCGTTGAGGTTGGCTATTTTGTTGAGCAGGCTTGTTGAGGCGTAGCCTTCGGGGTTTTGCTGCGGGGTGTCCATATAGTGCTCGCCATACATGACCTCGTAGTATTTCCAGTCGCATACGGGGCCGCCGGCGACGCCGGCTTTGAAGACGTCGGGGTATGTGGTGAGGAGGCTTATGGTCATGAAGCCGCCGAAGCTCCAGCCGTGCACGCCGAGGCGAGACTGGTCGACGTAGGGTAGTGAGCGTAGGTATTCGATGCCCATCATCTGGTCTTCCATCTCGTGCACACCGAGTTGTCGGTGTACGGCCTGCTCGTAGGCTGAGCCTCGCATCTCGGTGCCACGGTTGTCCATGGTGAAGACGATGTAGCCTTCTTGTGCGAAGAGGAGCATCCATTGTGAGGCGCCGTAGAGCCAGCTGCCGTCGACGAGTTGGGAGTGCGGGCCGCCATAGACGTAGACGATGGTGGGGTATTTCTTGGTGGGGTCGAAGTTTGTGGGGAGTATAAGTCGGCCGGTGAGGGGGAAGACGCCGTCGGCGCTTTTGAGGTCGACGAGGCGTATCTCGGGTTTGTTGAAGTCTTTGTAGGGGTCGGTGTTGACGTTGACGACGTAGTAGTTGCCGTTTGTGTCGACTATGCGAGATTCTTTGGCGATTTGCGCGCTGCTGGTGTTGATGACCATGTTTTGCATGCCGGAGAGGTATGTGGCGGTGCATACGGCGCTTTCGGGCGATATGCGGTTGATGTCGCCGTTGAGTGATATGGCGCAGATGTCGCGGTAGAGGTAGTGCTCGGAGTTGGTTTGGGCTATTATGAGTTTGTTTTTGGTGTCGAAGCCGTAGATTTTGGTGACGCACCAAGGGCCGTCGGTTAGTTGTGAGGCTTTGGCGGAGCGGGTGTCGTAGAGGTAGAGGTGGCGGTAGCCGTTGCGGTAGCTGGCCCATACGAAGTGTGAGTTGTCGGTCCAGAGTGCGGGTTCGCAGGGTTCTATCCAGTGTGGGTCGGTTTCTTCGAATAGTGTTTTGATAAGGTTGCCGGAGCGTGTGTCGTAGAGATTGTAGCAGAGGTGGTCTTGGTCGCGGTTTATTTCGGCTATGCCTATTTGTGAGCCGTCGGGGGACCAGCTGATGTTGGTGAAATAGCGGTTGACGGGTGAAGGTGTTTTGAGGTAGATGGTTTTGGCGGAGCGTGTGTCGTAGATGCCGACTGTGACCTCCTCACTTTGCTCGCCTGCCATGGGGTAGCGTGTGTTGACGACTTTGCCTTCGCGTGCTTCGACGTCGACAAGTGGGTAGTTTGCCACCATGCGCTCGTCTTTGCGGTAGAAGCAGAGGCGCGCGCCGTCGGGGCTCCAGAACATGCCGCCCTCGATGCCGAACTCGCTGCGGGCGACAGTTGAGCCGTAGCGTATGCCGTCTTCGGAGACTTTGTTGACGCGGTTGGATTTTTTGCCGTTGGCCACGTAGAGGTCGCAGGCGGAGGTGTAGGCGACCCATCCGGCGTTGGATATTGTGGCGTCGTCGTAGGGGCCGGAGATTTTGGCGAGGGTTTGTTTTTTGGGGATGTTGACGCGGAAGATGTCGTTGCCGTTGGTGAGCCAGAGGATGTCGGGGGATTCGGCGGCGAGTATGCGGACGTAGTCGGAGTTGATGATAGAGCCGAGTTCTTTGTAGGAGGAGACGGGTGTTTGCGAGCCGTCGGGGTTGTGGGCGGTCAGGGAGTAGTCGGGTTTGTAGAATAGGATATTGTCGGCGTTGCGGCAGGGCCAGGCGCTGAGGCTGTAGGGGTAGAGTTGGGAGAGCTCTTTGCCGCCGTAGACGGTGTTCTCGAGGTTGAAGGAGCGTGATTGCGCCGAGGTGTCGGCGAGCGAGACGGTCGATAGTATGGCGGCCATTGCTATGAGATGCTTATGGGTCATTGTGTATGTGGGGTATTGTTGATAGACGTTGGCAAATGTAGGGAATTTTGGGGAAAGGGAGCGCGTGGGGCGGATATTTGGCGTCGAGGGGTGAGGATTTTGGGTGTGGGGGGAGGTTGTGGGTGGCATCGTGGGGGTGTCGGGGAGTGTGAACGCAGAGGGATTTGGTTTAAGTGGTTGGTGTAGTGTGATGGGCATCAGCGTGTTATGGTTTGGGAGTTACTCATTTCCGGCCTCTGTTGGGGGTGTATTTTTTAGGTTAAATACGAAGAAATGGCGAAGTGGGGGTATTCGTCACACTCACGACTGAGGATTGGGCGATGCGGGAGGGGTGTCAGTGCGGGAAATTTGAAGAAAGGGTGTGGTTTTGCAGGATATACAACGTGTGGAAATCGCATTTGTTGTTTGACGAGGAAGAGGGAAAGCGTCGCGGAGCATCTGTGGAGCATCCGCGGAGCATAGTTGGAGCATGCATGGAGCATTCAAGGAGCATATAGGGGTGTTTTGGGGTTGATGTTGGTCGGAGTGGTGGGAGGACGTTGGGAGGGAGTGGTTGGGAGGGCGGGAGTAAGATTTAGTAGCATAAAAGTGTGATAGAACGAAAAAAGGTGTATCTTTGCGAAGATGTATTAAAAACTTATCGACATGAAGCAAGCTCTACACAGTTTACTTGTAGCCATTGGCGCGTTCTTGGCCTGTGGCGCTACGATGGTGGCACAAGAGAACACGGCGACGTTCTACTACAACACTATTATGAAGTCGTCGTCGGATGATAACGATTTCTCGTACACTGACGAGGAGTATGAGGGGAAGCAAGGTGGCGTGACGATCGCCGTCTCGAATGGCTCGACAGACAAGAAGGATTATTTTGACGATTATAAATACATGAGCGTCAATGATGGCTACACCATGACTATCAGTTCTGATGCTACGATAACGGGTGTGACCATCAATAGC
The DNA here is from genome assembly GCA_964588595.1 of uncultured Marinilabiliaceae bacterium. Lineage (GTDB taxonomy): Bacteria > Bacteroidota > Bacteroidia > Bacteroidales > Marinilabiliaceae > W3P20-009. The sequence goes on along the minus strand of CAZPPW010000053.1, from coordinate 5,456 downwards.
GATTATAGTGGAGACTTTAGCCTGAGATATCTCACTGCGTCTACTGGCGTGTATGAGCGCAAAGGTTATGAGGCCACGTGGAGATATGAGGCGGAGGATGAGGATGACACCAAGGGAGGCGCGAAGAAGATCGTGTTCAAGGCGAGCGGTAGTGCTGTTTTCATGAAAAAAATCACGGTGACAACTAACAGCGACGTGGAGGGTGAAGTCTTGGCGTCGGCAGGGTTGAAGTGGAGTTGCGACGCTACGTGCTATGATTATGATGGTGAGACGGGGTATGTTAAACCGACATTGAGTTATAGAACCACGGCGGCGATCACGTATGAGTCGGATAATGTATATGTCGCAGAGGGAGCGAATGGCAAGGTGGCGATTAATGGCTATGAAGAGGGTGTGGCGACTATCAAGGCTAAGTGTGCGGCGTCGGAGGATGGGATATATAAGGCAGGAGAGGCGACTGTGACGGTGAGGGTATATGAGAAGGATACGTATTCGAAGGCTACGAAGGTGGTCAGCGGGAGGAAGTATCTGCTTGTGGCGGAGACGGAGGATGGCGGTTATCAGTATGCGATAACGTCGAACGCGGTGGCTAAGCAGTCGTATTTGAACATGAAGGATGTCAAAGGTACTGACCTTGACGCTGTTGATGCGGTGAAGGGTAATGAGATAGTGATTACTGGCACAGAGGGGAGTTATACGCTCACGGACGCTGATGGCAGGGAGATGTGGGGGAAGAAGGGGAGCAGCAAGATACAGTTGGGTGGTGAGGTTGAAGGTGGTGGCACGTGGAACATCACCATAGGTGAAGATGGGGCAGCGAGCATCATTGACGGTAGTACTGGTTTGGTGCTTCAGCTATATGAGGGTGTTATGGGCGTGTATACGGGTGAGACTGGCGCGTTGCCTATGCTGTATGAGCTTAAGAGTGAGACGGCGGTAGAGGTGGTCAGTGTTGGCGATGACGTTGAGAGTGGGGAGAGGTATAACATGATGGGTCAGAAGGTGGACAGTGGTTATAAGGGGCTTGTGATTAGTGGCGGTAAGCTGATGATGAGCAAGTAGTGGGGATAGCATTAGGGTTAGTAATCGCAGGCGGCGACCGTGTTTTGGGTTGTCGCCTGCGTTGTGTATGTGTGTGGGTGTGATGGGTATGAAAGTTGCCGGCGGATGTGCTGAGCACTACGAGGTATATATGCTTAATGGTGTGAGGGTGAGGGACATAAGCAGTGCCCGGGGCATAGTCATAGTGCGCCAAGGTGGCCATTCGTGGCTAATAAAGCGTTAGGGGATATAGGCTGAAAGGTGTCGCGCCGTGGGGTGAGTAGCCTTGTGGCGCGACTTTTTAGTAAAATAAGTTAACCGAAGCGACGCGTGTAAAGAATAAATCGTTATCTTTAGCAATCGGAAAATCAACTGGAAATGAAGATAAAGAACATCATCGCAGCCTTGATGCTTGCGGCCATAACTATTCCTCAAGAGGTGAACAGCCAGGCGGAGGCTATTGAGAACTCGTGCAAGACCTGTTTTCCCCATCCATACATCATATCCGGCCGTCCATTCCGCTCAATATTGACGGGCGATGAGGTGGCGGAGTTTCATGCCACGTTGTTCTCTGGCACGACATACCGGATAGCCGTGGGCAATGCGGAGAAGAACAGCGTCATCTTCACGATGTATGACACGGACCACAATATGCTCTTCTCGAGCAAGGACTATGGCAATGCGCCCTATTGGGATTTCACCGTCGAGGGCTATACGGATTGCATAGTCGAGGCGCGGTTGGACAACACTGTCGCCACGTCGGGTTTTGCTATCGTGATGACGGGCTTCCGTCTTAGTGAGGGCGTGGAGTAGGCCGTCGGGGGTGTGGGTCGTCTCAGTGAGGAGCATAGGGCAACGTTAACCTTAGAGGGGCTGCGTCATGAGTGACAGAATCCTTGAGGCTCTCGTTCAGTTGTTCGCCGTCGTGGCATCGGTGCGCGGGGCGAAAGACATGAGCGAGCGTCGCCTTGTGGTGTATAACTTTCTGGTGTCGCAGCTCAACACCGAGCTTGCCAACAAGTATATAGGCAAGTTCGACGAGTATTACCGCAACAACGTACAGTTGGGGTTGAGGAGCGAGAACCAGTATAAAGTGATATCCCGCGTGTCGTCCAAGGTGATGCGAATCACCATAGGGATGAACAAGGAGATGTCGCTATATCAGAAGTGCATCGTCCTGGTGCAACTTTATGAGTATCTCAACACAGGTCAGATATCGTACGTCGAGCAGGGGTTGGTGAACGATGTCGTGGCGGACAAGCTCAACATCAACAGTGATGAGTTGGAGCTGATACGCAACTTCATACTCGACACTCGCAATGTGCAGGAGCGTGTGGTGTTCTGTGGCGAGAGCAACTGCGAGGAGATAGTGGAGCCTAAGAACGTCTTCTGGGAGGACCTGGAGGGCGAGATAGACTTTGTGTACCTGCCCGTGGTCAACATCTTCCTGTTCAAGTATTTCGGCGATCAGCGTCTCGACATGAACGGGACGATATTGAAGGCTGGCAAGACGTATATCATGAAGGCGGGTTGCTCGATACGCAATGGTGTCAGCTCGCCTATATTCTACTACGACATGATGCGTCAGGTGGTGACGAATGGCAGTTTTGTGCCTATCACCATCGAGGCGCGCAATGTGGTGTACAACTTCAACAAGAATACGGTGGGGTTGCACAACCTGTCGTTCGAGTCTCATTCGGGGCGACTGGTGGGCATCATGGGCATATCGGGTTCGGGCAAGAGTACTTTTGCCAATGTCATATCGGGCAAGGCACGGCCAACATCGGGCAAGGTATACGTCAACAATATAGACATCTATGAGGACCCTGACGCCGTGAAGGGTCTCATAGGCTTCGTCTCGCAAGACGACTTCCTCGTGGAGGATCTCTCGGTCTACGACAACCTCTATTTCAGTGCGAGGATGAGCTACGACAACTTGCCCTTGCCGATAGTGCATGAGCGCATAGACAAGTTGCTGCGTCTTCTTGGACTCTACGAGGTGAAGGATGTCAAGGTGGGCAGTCCGCTGAATAAGATGATAAGCGGTGGTCAGCGCAAGAGGTTGAGTATAGCCTTGGAGCTGATACGCGAGCCGGCCATATTGATACTTGATGAGCCTACGTCGGGATTGTCGTCGCACGACTCGGAGAACATCATAGAGTTACTCAAAGACCTGACTATCAACGGCAAACTTATCTTTGTCGTCATACACCAGCCCTCGTCGGACATATTCAAGATGTTCGACCAGCTGCTGATATTGGACACTGGCGGCTACTTGATATACGACGGTAACCCGATAGAGAGCCTCAGCTACTTCCGTTTGAGCCTGCACATGCTCTCGTCGCACGAGGTGGAGTGCCACAGGTGCGGCAACATCAATGTGGAGCAGATATTGGACATTATCAGTCAGCCGATAATAGACGAGTATGGCAACAACACGCAGGTGCGCAAAGTGACGCCTGCCGAGTGGTATGAGAAGTTCAGTTGGGGAGCCATAGACACCAACTATGTGGGCGACCCTGAGCCTTTGCCGCCCATAAACTTCAAGACGCCGAGTCCCTTCAAGCAGTGGTTGCTCTACATGATGCGCGACGTGAAGTCCAAGTGCGCCAATATACAGTACCTGCTGCTCAACCTCTTTGAGGCCCCAGTGATGGCATTCGTGGTGGCGTTGCTGTTGCGCTATTATAACGTCACGTCGCCCGAGGGGTACACCTTCGCCGACAACGTCAATATGCCGGTGTTCATCATTGTGGCGGTCATCATAGCCTTCTTCGTGGGACTGACGGTCAGTGCGGAGGAGATAATACAAGACCGGCAGATACTGCGACGGGAGACGTTCCTGAACCTCAGGCGGTCGAGCTACATCATGTCGAAGTGCATGCAGACGATGTTCTTGTCGGCAGTCCAGATGTTCTTCTTCGTGCTGATATCCAACATTATACTCGAGATTAGGGGGATGTTCTTGGACTATTGGCTGGTGCTGTTTTCCACGGCGGTCTCGGCTAATATGCTGGGGTTGAACTTGTCGGACATGATGAAGAAGACCATCAACATCTACATCCTCATACCGTTCATGGTGATACCGCAGTTGATATTGAGTGGTGTCTTCGTGAAGTTCGACAAGATGAACCCTGATGTCAGTTCGGTGACGAATGTGCCAGTCTATGGCAACCTCATCACGGCACGTTGGGCGTTTGAGGCGTTGGTGGTGAACCAGTTTTGCTATAACGACTATGAGACGCTCTTCTACAAGTATGACAAGTCGAAGAGTCAAAGCTCATATTACAAAGACTTCTGGGTGCCGTCCATGAAGTCGTACCTGACGCGGGTGTCGATAAACACAGACAGGCCTGATGCTGACAAGAATGAGGTGGAGCGTGTGCTGAAGTTGCTTCACGACGAGATAAAGCGTAATGCGGGTATGTTTGGCGACATCACGCCGCCGAGGGATGAGATGTTCAAGGTGGGGCTGTTTGGTCAGGCGGCCTACGGTGTCGTGGCGCAATATCTTGAAGAGGTCAGGATGTATAACGTGTCGCGTTATAATAAGGCTGATATAGCACTCGATAAGTATAAGCAGCAGTTTACGGCGGCGGAGCTTGACAGCCTGCGTCGCAACTATCACAACACGAGTATAGCGGACCTGGTGACGAGTCCGTCGGGTATATTGTCGGAGGTCATAAATGAGTATGACGGTCGCCTGTGGCAGAAGAATGACCAAGTGTTTCAGAACACTGACCAGGCGTTCAGGGCTCCATTGTACTCATCGTATAAGAACATACATGGCTTCATGATTGACACGTATCTGTTTGACGTGTTCATGATATGGGTGCTGAACCTCGCACTGCTGCTGATATTGCTTGATGGACGGTTGGGTCGGTGGATGAGGGGGAGATAGGGTTTACATGTGGGATGCCGTGATTAGTTTGGGAATGATGTGAGACGTTTCCGGCAACGTCTGTACATACGCCTTGCGGCGTTGAGGGGATAGCGGAGATGAATGGGTTTACATGCGGAGGGTAGGACTTCTACACCATAAAAAAAAAGCAGGGTGACAGAAGAAGCCTCCCCCGCTACCCTACACAGAAGCCGAACATTCGGCCTATGCCATGTTTTTCTTGATTTCCTCTATTTGCTCAATGTCTAAGCCAGTGGCTTGGACTATTTGGTCAACCGGCATGTTGATGGAGAGAAGATATTTCGCTGTATGACGCAGTGCCTCCATTTTTTCCGCTCTGCCCTCTTCTCTACCTTTCTCCATGCCTTTCTCCATGCCGATTTCGATTCCTTCCTCTCTGCCTTCCGCCCTGCCCTCTTCTCTGCCTTTCTTCATTCCCCTCTTCTCTCCTCTTTCCTCTCCCCTCTTCTCCGCCTCCTCTATATGCCTCTTCTCCTGCTCCTCAAACACCAGG
>CAZPPW010000052.1:0-12282 GCA_964588595.1 uncultured Marinilabiliaceae bacterium | reverse complement strand
GAATGGTATTTATATATGTAGTGTAAGGACGTTACGGGCAACGTCTTTACACATGACTGTTGGTTACTTGTGTGGGGGAGGTACGCCTGCGGAGTGGAGGGGATGGGGGGCGGGGTATGCATGGGGAGTGTGACCTATTAGTTGCTTGTGGGGGTGTGGGTGGGATGGTTTTAGGTGATTGGGGAGAAGGAAAGGGTAAGCATATCAAGTAACATCGGCAGATAAATCTCATAGTCCAATACAACACAAAAAGGAAGACCCGCACGACCTAACTTGTCAGCTACGAACAACGTGGCCTTTCAGTCGTGAAAACCTTCCTATGCCGCGAATATAGGATTTACAGTTTAGAGAACATAACTATCAGACCGCAGATAGTTACCTCCTTGTGAGGAGTTGGGGATGATGTGGAGACGATGGGGGCGGATGTCTCAACATAGGGGCTTCCGACAGTGGGGGTGGGTACGCCTGCGGCGTTTAGGTGCACGCCTTCGGCGTTGAGGGGATGGGTTGGGGATGGTTTGCCGAGGATTGGGGGTGCATTGGGTTCAGTATCGTTTCAGTATGTTGGAGTATGGGGGGTGCAGTTTTGTCAGTATATTGTCAGTATGTTGGAGTATTCTCGTGGAAGTTTTGGAGGATATGGGGATAATGGGGAGGGGAGGGGGTTGGGAGGCGAGGTGGAGGTGGGGAGAAGGGGGGATGGTGGGGTGGAGGAAGCGGGGATGGATTTTTTGGGGCGCGGATATTGCGCGGATGGTATTTATATATAATTTTGCAGTGTACTATTAAGCCATAACACATATACAGTGATCGATATGTCAATGATTGAGCTGAAGGATATAAACAAGACGTATAACAACGGGGCTCCACTTCATGTGCTGAAGGGGATAAATCTTAGTATAGGTGAGGGGGAGTTCGTGTCGATTATGGGCGCGTCGGGTTCGGGGAAGTCGACGTTGCTGAATATATTGGGTATACTTGACAACTATGATAGTGGGGAGTATTGGTTGGCGGGTACGCTCGTTAAGGATTTGTCGGAGACGAGGAGCGCGGAGTATAGGAACAAGCTGATTGGTTTTATTTTCCAGTCGTTCAACCTTATATCGTTTAAGAACGCGCTGGAGAATGTGGCGTTGCCGTTGTTCTACCAGGGAGTGAGCCGGAAGAAGCGGAATATGCTGGCTATGGAGTATTTGGAGCGTCTGGGGTTGGCTGAGTGGGCGGGGCATAACCCTAATGAGATGTCGGGCGGGCAGAAGCAGAGGGTGGCGATAGCGAGGGCGTTGATTACGAAGCCTAAGATCATATTGGCGGACGAGCCTACGGGTGCGCTTGACAGCAAGACGTCGGTGGAGGTGATGGAGTTGCTGAAGGAGTTGCACAGGGATGAGGGGTTGACGATAGTGGTGGTGACGCATGAGAGTGGCGTGGCTAATCAGACGGATAAGATTATACATATCAAGGATGGCCTTATAGGGTCGATTGAGGATAACGTGAATCATGACGCGTCGCCGTTTGGCAGGGGCGGGTATATGAAGTAGCGGAGAGAGGAGGCAGAGATATGTTGGACGTATTGCAAGAGGTATGGTCGGCCATCAGGCGGAACAAGTTGCGGACGGCGTTGACGGGATTCGCTGTGGCATGGGGTATATTTATCCTTATAGTGTTGTTGGGCGCGGGTAACGGGTTGATTCACGCCTTTGAGGAGAATAGCAGTGAGGTGGCTCTGAACAGCGTGAAGGTGTATAGTGGTTGGACGGCTATTCCGTATGACGGGTTAGATAAGGGGCGGATGATTTCGTTTAAGAATCGAGACCTTGAGCTTACGAAGCAGAAGTTCCCGGGGATAGTGGACCAGGTTAGCGCGAGCCTTTATGCTAACAGTCAGACGGTGAGCTATGGGCGTGAGTATATATCGGCGGGACTAAGTGGTTATATGCCGGCTAAGAAGGTGATTGATGGGACTAAGATAATCAGGGGGCGGTATATTAACGAGTTGGATATGGAGCAGATGAGGAAGGTGGCGGTTATTACGGACAAGTCGGCGGAGGTGCTGTTCAAGGGGGAGGACCCGATAGGGAAGTTCATAAACGTTGGGCATGTGGCGTTTAAGGTGGTGGGAGTGGCTAAGGCGGATCAGAATTCGGCGAGTCATGGTGTTACGGTGCCGTTCACGACGTTGCAGATAATATATGACTCGGGTGATGAGTTTGACAATTATGCAATGACAGTGAACAATTTGAGCAGTGAGGAGGAGAATGACAGGTTCACGAGGGAGTTGCATGACGTGCTTGCGGAGGCGCACCGATTCTCGCCTGATGATGATAGCGCGGTGTATGTGTGGAGCCAGTTTAAGAATTACTTGCAGACGCTTACGGCGATGAACCTGTTGACTACGGCGTTGTGGGTTATAGGGATATTCACGCTTATAAGTGGTGTGGTTGGGGTGTCGAACATCATGCTTATTACGGTTAAGGAGCGGACGAGGGAGTTTGGGATACGGAAGGCGTTGGGTGCGAGGCCGCGTCAGATATTGTCGTTGGTGATGGTGGAGAGCATACTTATCACGACGTTCTTCGGGTATGTGGGCATGGTGGCGGGTGTAGGTGTGACGGAGTTGGCGTCGTCGATACTTGAGGTGGCGATGTCGGACAGTTCGGTATTCACGAATCCCACGGTGGACTTGTCGACGGCGTTCAGCGCGACGCTCACGCTTATCATAGCGGGGACGATAGCTGGGTTCATACCGGCGCGCAAGGCGGTCAGTATACGTCCGATAGAGGCACTCAGGGCCGACTAACAGCATCATATTAGAGATTATGAGAATAGACAGAGATTCTATCGAGGAGATATTCTCGACCTTGACACATAACAAGTCGCGCAGTTTGCTGACGGCATTTGGGGTATTCTGGGGAATCTTCATGCTCGTGGCGTTGGTGGGAGGTGGTAATGGGTTGAAGGACATGATGATGACGAACTTTGAGGGGTTCGCTACGAACTCGTGCTTCATATTCCCATCGCAGACGAGTGAGGCGTATAAGGGGTTTCGCAAGGGTAGGCGTTGGTTGATGGACACGGATGATTTGGTGCGGTTGCGTGGGGTGGAGGGTGTGGATGTTGCCACATCGATATCGGCGCATTGGGGTGTCACGGTGTATCATGGGGACTTGAAGTATGACTCGTCGGTTAAGGGTTTGGAGCCATGTTTTGCGGCTATTGAGAGTCCTGACTTGGTGTATGGGCGTTATCTTGATGAGATTGACTTGCGTGACCATAGGAAGGTGTGCGTGCTGGGCAATGAGGTGTATGAGGCGTTGTATGGGCGGGGTGTGGACCCGTGTGGGACGTATGTGCGTGCGGATGGCATTTATTATCTTGTGATAGGCGTTATAAACTCGTTGTCGAAGATAGAGCTTAATGGTCGTAGTTCGCAACAGGTGATAGTGCCGTCGACGACGTTCGCATCGGTGTATAATCAGGGTAAGAATATACAGTTTGCGGCGTTGACGGTGAAGGAGGGATATAAGGTGGCGGATATCAAGTCGGAGATAGAGGCGACGCTTAAGGAGGCGCACTATATATCGCCTACGGATCCTCAGGCTGTGTGGATGCTTGACGCTGACTCGATGTTCTCGATAGTGGACAATGTGTTCTTGGGTATTAACGCGCTTATCTTCCTTGTTGGGGCTGGGACGTTGTTGGCTGGCATTATTGGGGTCTCGAACATCATGATGGTGACGGTCAAGGAGCGTACTACGGAGATAGGTATACGTCGTGCGATAGGAGCGCGTCCGGCGGATATATTGCAGCAGATACTTGCGGAGAGCGTCATATTGACAATTGTGGCTGGTATGGCGGGGATATCGGCAGGTGTGGGGTTGCTGTCGGTGGTGGAGGATATAGCGTCGGCGGGTGCGGGTCATGCGTATGCCTTTCAGGTGTCGTTCAGCGGTGCGCTTATCATGCTGGGGACGATTATAGCGTTGGGTATGGTGGCGGGGCTTGCTCCGGCGTATCGAGCGATGGCGATTAAGCCTGTGGATGCTATGCGTGATGAATAAGATATAGGGTTAAACCATATTACATTAGATAAAACAACATCTCTCAAAACACAACTCATAACCATGAAAAAGTTTTTCAAGATACTCCTTGCGGTGATAGTTATCGCCTTGTTCATTGGCACGTTCTTCTTCCTATTCCAGAAGTCGCAGCCTAAGACCCTCACGTACGCCACTGAGGAGGCCGTGGTAAGCTCGCTTGAGCAGACGACCGTGGCGACGGGTAAGATTGAGCCACGAGATGAGATTTCTATCAAGCCGCAGATCTCGGGCATCATAGCTGAACTCTATAAGGAGGAGGGTCAGACGGTGCGTGAGGGTGAGGTGATAGCCAAAGTGAAGGTCATACCGGAGATGTCGTCGCTCAACTCGGCGCAGAGTCGCGTGCGCCTTGCTGAGATCAGCTTGAAGCAGGCACAGACGGACTTTGACCGTATGAAGAACCTATTCTCGCAGAAGCTTGTCAGCGCGGAGGAATATGAGAAGTCGGAGGTGGCGTTGCGTCAGGCGGAGGAGGAGAAGCTTGCCGCGGATGACAATCTCGACATTGTGAAGGAAGGCATATCGAAGAGCAACGCATCGCTCAGCTCGACCTTTATCCGCTCGACCATCACTGGGCTTATACTCGAGATACCTATCAAGGTGGGTAACTCGGTCATCATGAGCAACACATTCAATGATGGCACAACCATCGCCACCGTGGCGGACATGTCGGATATGATATTCAAGGGTAAGATAGACGAGACGGAGGTAGGGCGCATACATGAGGGTATGCCGGTCAAGATTAGCTTGGGCGCGATACAGAACCTATCGCTTGACGCCACGTTGGAATATATCTCGCCTAAGGGCGTGGAGGATAACGGTGCTAACCAGTTTGAGATTAAGGCGGCGATAAACGTGCCAGACAGCGTCACGTTGCGCTCGGGGTATAGCGCGAACGCGTCGATAGTGCTCAAGCAGGCGAAAGACGTGGTAGTGATACCCGAGTCGACAATAGAGTTCTCTGGTGACTCGTCGTTCGTCTATGTGCTTACTGACACTGTGCCTACGCAGGTGTATGACCGTCGCGCCGTGTCGCTTGGCATGAGCAATGGCATACTCATAGAGGTCACCGATGGGCTTAAGGCTGGTGACAAAGTCCGTGGTCAACTACAATAACCCATAACTTGCAACAACGATGAAACTCAAGATAGTATCTGCCATACTCCCCTTGTGCGTCAATGTCCCTCTCATGGCGCAGTCGGAGTCATGGAGCCTGCGTCAGTGTGTGGACTATGCCATTGAGCATAATATAGACATCAGGCAGCGTGAGATAACCAAAGAGCAGCGAGAGAATGACCTTTCGACGGCACGCGGGTCGTATCTGCCTACGGTAGGGGCGTATGTCAACCAGAACTTTGACTTTGGTCGTGGCTTGACGATAAACAACACGTATGAGAACAAGAATACCCGCAACACGAGTATGGGTATTCAGGCCAATATGACACTCTTTGACGGGCTTCAGACGGTCAATAATGTCCGTGAGTCGCGCCTTAATCTTCAGGCGGCTACTGAAGACCTCCAGGCGGCCAAGGAGGATATTGGCATCAACGTGGCGCAGGCGTATCTACAGGTGCTCACGTCGCGTGAGATAGCCGACAAGGCACACGAGCAGGTGGCGCTCAGCACACAGCAGTTGCAACGTAAGGAGCAGTTGCTGAGCAATGGCAAGGCGTCGGAGTCGGAAGTATATGCCGCCCGCTCGCTTGTGGCGCAGGATGAGATGACGGCGGTCAAGGCCGATGGGGACTATCAGCTTGCTCTACTTGACCTGTCGCAGCTGCTTGAGCTATCGTCGCCTGACTCGCTTAGTGTGGCACAGCCTGACACATTTGCCCTTGTGGCACCACTTCCTACACCTGATGAGGTATATAACGATGCGTTGACCAATAAGGCCACTATACGTGCCGCGCAGGTGCGTGCAGAGTCGGCGGAGCGTAGGATATCGACCGCTAAGGGTGCGTATTCGCCTACGTTGAGCCTTTCGGCTGGTATCGGGACGGGATATTATGCCGTGGCGGGTCAGGAGGGGGATTCCTTTGGAGACCAGTTCTCGAACAATATGGACAAGTCGATATCCTTGTCGCTCTCGATACCTATCTTCAACCGGTTCGCCTCGCGCAACAATATACGTTCGGCCAAGATGTCGTATAGCTCGTCGCTCATTGACCTTGAGAGCGCACGCAAGACCCTCTATAAGGAGATACAGCAGGCGTATTACAACGCTGTGGCGGCCAGGTCGACATATCAGAGCAGTGTCACGGCGGCGGAGAGTGCTGATGCGGCGTTCCGCCTTGCTGATGCCAAATATGCGGCTGGGCTCTTCTCTGCCACAGACTATGCCGAGGCTCGCACGAACAGGCTGACGGCCCTTGCCAATAGGATACAGTACAAGTATGACCTCATATTCCGGGTCAAGATACTTGACTTCTATCGCGGCTCCCTTATGGAGTAACGCCACCCTGCGCCAATCAATAGACACAACAACACATAAGATTCTCCCTCTCCCGCTATGCATTATTCTTCATGATCTGGCGGTTCGTTGACTCCGCCAACCAGTTTATGATTACAGTGGTTTTAGTGAGCACGCCTTGCAGTGATGCAGGGCGTGTTTCTCTGTATGGAGCACTCCCCCACCCTCTTAATTTTCGGGGGCAGTAACTACTATATTCCGCCCCTAATCATTACATTTGCATTATTATGGCACTTCAAAGCAAACACATCACGATTATTGCCGCAGCACTCGGCATCGTCGTCATAGCACTTATAGTACTCCTCGTTCGCAGTAACAGTCAGATGGAAGAGATGACGCAGGTGTTCTCGGAAGAGAGGCAACAACTCGTCACTGACTACCAGGATCTCTCCGTGGCATACGAGGAGGTACATTCGGACAATGACTCACTTGACAACCTTGTTAATGAGCAGCGGGCACGTGTGGAGCAACTTACTGAGGAGCTCAAGACGCTCAAGGCGTCGAACGCCCGACGCATACAGGAGCTTAAGGGTGAGCTTGCCACGCTTCGCACCGTCATGCGCAGTTTCATCACGCAAATAGACTCCCTCAACGCATCGAACAACGCGTTGCGACAGGAGAATAAGGACATTAAGGGGCAGCTTGCCAACGTGAACCGTGAGCGTGCCACGCTACAAGAGCGTAATGAGACCCTCACGGAGAAGGTTAATGTGGCGGCGCGCCTTGAGGCTAAGGGTATAACGGTGGCGACGCTCAATGATAGAGACCGAGAGACGTCGCGCTTGGGCAAGATTGCTAAGATTAGAGTGGCGTTCACCATAGCCAAGAACGTATCGGCACAGGTGGGCATGACCGACATATATTTGCGCATTGTGCGTCCTGATGGGGAGTTGCTGTTTCACTCCAAGTCGGACACGTTCCAGTTTGAGGACTCACATATCAACTACTCTGCGCACCGTCAGGTGGAATATGGGGGTGAGGACACGTCCACGTTCGTGGTATACAATGTTGAGATGGGTGACCTTATGCCAGGGGATTATGAGGCTGAGCTCTTTGCCAATGGCAGCACGATAGGCTCGGCGCGCTTCTCTATCGACAAGTAGTCATCGTCACTTCTCAATAGGACATGATAATGTGCGAGAGAAGAAGCCGGAAAGTCAAGATAGAATAGAAAGCGGCTGGTTCCTCGCGCGGGGGAGGTGCGCTTTCGGCGTTGGGGAAGAGGGTGCAGGAGGAGGTCTCTACATGCGTTAGCTCCGACCTGTGAGTTTTTGGCACGCCTTCGGCGTAGAGACGATGTGGACGGCGTCTGTACAACGGGAGGTGCGACAGGGGGTGTGGGCGCACCTTACGGCGTTAGGGAATGTTATATGCGCTTGTGATGTCAAAGTTGTCTGTTTCCTTGGTGTTTTGTGAATAAATATTTATGTTTGTGGGTATATGGCAAGTAAAGAAGAGCGCACTATGAGCATAAGAGACTACAGGTTGACCTCGATGGAGGAGCCGTCGGATGAGATTCTGCACGAACTGATGGAGCAGGTGGCGGATTCTGCGCGCAAGAGTGCGGAGAACTCTCGTCGTGTTTTGGCCGAGAAGATGCAGGAGACGATAGCCGAGATACGTAGTCACAGGGGCGCAAAGACTACGGTCAAGCTGGAGATGCACGAATGAAGGAAGTCCGTCCTGTGCTTTGTGTCGTGGCGGGGCCTAATGGCTCTGGCAAGACGTCGACGACTGAGAGAAAGAGAAGTTGACGATAATATCTCTAGGCGTGTCATTGGTGATAATGATAAGCTTTTACCTGCCTCCTGTTGTTGAGCTGTGTTTTTTAAACATTGGCATAGGTTGTGTCAGGATAGTTTGGCCAGTTGTCGTTTTGGTGGCAACATGTCAATAGATGTCGCTGCTATGCAATGTACAACTGGGGATTGCCGTTAGGGGTGAGACGTTGCGGGCAACGTCTTTACATACGCTCTTCGGCGTTGAGACGCCGCGGGCGGACGTCTCAACATGCGTGGGTTGCTTGGGTGGGTTTGAGTACGCCTTGCGGCGTTGAGACGATGTGGACATCGTCTGTACAACTGTAGGTGCGGCTGTTAGTTAGCACGCCTGACGGCGTAGAGACGATGCGGGCATCGTCTCTACAATTGGTGGAGTGCGGCTGTGGGTTAATGTTGTGTGCTGGCTATAAGGAGATTACGCCTTTGACTGCGCAAGCGGCTTTAGTCACCGCCATTACCGCATCGGCCGAGTTCATTACCGCCACGCACGTGATGCAGGTGTAGCGTCCGTTCTTGCTTTCGGAGAAGCGGGGTTCGGCGGAAGAGGGCAGCACCTCGAGGACGGCGTCCATTGTGTTGCGGTCGGAGGGCATGATGAACTTGAACATGTAGGGCTGTGGCCATTTGAGCTTACGCAGTTGCTCGTGCAATCGGCGTTCCTGCTCTGCTATATCTTGTGCCATTTAATTCATGCGTATTATCTCGCCGGTGAGGTCGCTCACGACGACTGTGTCGCACTCGGTGGTGAAGGGGTGCGGGGCGAGGAACATCACCTCTCGGCTATTGGCGAAGATTATCTCTTGGAACTTCTCGAAGCGTCCGCCGTTGTTGAGGCTGGAGTATTTCCAGTCGTACTCGCCGTTCTTGAGTTTCAGTTTGCCCACGAAGCCGAAGGAGGCTATATATGCGAACTGGCCTTTGATTACGGGCCTGCCCATGGCTATGCCGGTGACGTCGCTTGACCATAGGGCTTTGCGTGTGGACAGGTCGATTCTCTTGGCGAAACTTGCGGAGCCGTCGTTGGTGGTGTCGGTGTAGAACAGGAAGACGCTTGTGCCTTTTTGCGCGAAGTATAGGGTCTCTATTCGTCCCTCGTTGCCTATTGAGAACGCCAGTTTGCCATCGGGGCCGTATGTTTTGCCATCGGAGGCCACTTTGTATTGCTGGTTGTCGATGTATATGACAAGAGTGTCGGGGTCGGGCCATGACGTATAACGCGCCTCCATAGCCGCGAATTCCCCGCTGTCGTCGACAAAGGGGACGATGCCCGATATGTCGGACTTCTCTTTGTCTGCGCTATGGTGGCATGAGGTCATTGCCATTGCCATCATCAGAGCCGACACTATACTCGCTATACGCCACATAGTTGTTAACGCAATATCATCTGCTTCTTGATGAGGTCGGCCTTGGCGGAGTCGGTCAGCAGTTCGAGCAGTTTGAGCCCGAACTTGAAGTCTGCGCCTGGGCCGATAGCTGTGATGATTTTACCATCTACGACCACGTCCTCGCCAGTAGTCACGGCACCATCGAGCTCCTTCTCGAAGCCGGGGTAGCACGTGGCACGTTTGCCTTTGAGCAGGCCGAGTTTGCCGAGAACCATTGGGGCGGCGCATATAGCAGCTATGTATTTGCCTGCCTCGTTGGCGTTTTTCAATTCTTCGGCCACCTTCTCGCAGTCGGCGAGGTTGAGTGCGCCTGGCATTCCACCGGGCAATACGATAAGGTCGTGGCTCCAAAGGCCATCAGTTATCTTCTGTTTGGTGTCGACCATCACCCCATGGCTGCCAAAGACGAAGCTACGGTCGTATATGGAGACCAGTTGGACATCCACGCCACCGCGTTTCAATATGTCGTATGGCACGATGGCCTCTGTCTCTTCGAACCCATCTGCCAACAGGATATATGCCTTTCTTAACACCGCTGCCATAATCTTCGTTATTTAATGTCTATTGCAAAAATAGTAAAAATAGCGTCTTCTGTTTTCTCTTTCATTACATTACGACGCAATATCTCGGCATGATGGCGTGCGCATTGTTAGGTTTGCCACAACCGTTAGTAGAGACTCGCGGGAACGTGAAATATACAACCTTAGTTGTCGAAATATATCACGATGTCGTACTCGCCCGGGACGTTCTTGCCCTTCTCTCGTGCCGGCACCCACTGCCATTCGTTGCGGGGAATCCTATCGGCGGCCTTCTCGACAGCTCGGGCGAAATGGGGTGAGGAGGATTTCTTGATCTTGTAGCCCGTCATACGGCCCTTGGCATTGACGGATATGGTCAGGGTCACGTCGCCACCGTGCTTATTGTCGGCCTCCATCTCGGGGTAGAACACATTGGCCATGATGAAGTAGTATGGCACGACGGGGCTGCCGAGGAAAATGCAGGGGTTGGTCTGCTTGTCGTACTTATGTCCCTCGTGGGGGAGGACGTAGATGGGCTTGCCGAGGTTGTAGTCGTAGCGTAGCTCGAGCATATCGCGGTAGTTCCTGTATTCCCATTTGCCTACTTTCTTGCCCTTGTCGTAGCGACCTTTCTCGACCACCTTGCCTTTATACTCCATTGTGTATGCACCATGACGGACTTTCTGGCCTTGTGCTGTGGTTGTGCTATCGACCTTCTCTTTGAAGTAGATGCCCCATAGCTCTCGTGACCTTTCCTCGACATAGCGGGCTATCTCGTCTTTGGTTTGGGCGATAGCGTCGATGGCGCCGCACGTCAGCATTGAGAGGACGATGCCGCAGGAAAGTATAGCGTTCTTCATGGTATTCATATCATGTTGAGTAGAACAAAATAAGAGGGTCAGAGCGAGCGCCCCAACCCTCGTTATATTACGCAAATAGCGTGCCTAATGTTCTCTATTTGGTGAAGCCGGCTTTGAGGCGGTTAATCTCCTCGTCGGTGAGGTAGCGCCAGTGGCCACGTGGGACATTGAGCTTCGTGAGGCCGCCATAGTATACGCGGTCGAGCTTGACGACGTCGTAGCCGAGGCTCTCGAACATACGGCGTACGACACGGTTGCGGCCAGAGTGGATGACGATGCCGACCTGTGTGCGGTCGCGGCCGTCGACATAGCTTACCTCGTCGGCATTGATGGGGCCATCCTCGAGTTCGATGCCCTTGACGAGCTTATCGAGATCCTCTTCTGCGACGGGTTTGTCGAGGAATACGTGGTAGATCTTACGCACCTCGTACTTGGGGTGCATGAGCTTCTCGGCCATGTCGCCGTCGTTGGTGAGGAGGAGGATGCCAGTGGTGTTGCGGTCGAGGCGACCTACGGGGTAGATGCGCTCTTGGCTTGCGTTGGCTACGATGTCCATGACGGTTCTGCGGCCTTCGGGGTCGTCGGTTGTGGTGACGCAATCCTTGGGCTTATTGAGGAGGACGTAGACCTTCTTCTCGGCTTTGAGTTGTTTGCCGTTGTACTCGACGTTGGCATCGGGAGATACGGTTATGCCCATCTCGGTCACCACCTGTCCGTCGACCTTAATCTTGCCGGCCTTGATAAGCTCGTCGGCCTCGCGGCGGCTACATACGCCACTCATGGCGATGAAGCGGTTGAGGCGCAAGGTTTCGGGCATGGTCATCATCTCGGGGTCCTTGCCGTAGGCTTGGTCCTCTTGCTCGTTGTCGAAGATGCGAGAGTCGACCTTGTAGCGTGGGCCTACCATGTCGGGGTTAGCGACCTTCCATTGTTGGCGTGGCTGTTGAGGGCGGCCTTGACGTTGAGGGCCACGGCCACCGCCGAAGCGTCCACCGCGGTCATTGCCAAAGCGACCACCGCGTCCGCCACGGTCGCCGCCGAAGCGTGGGCGGAAGGAACGTTCGCCTTGGTCATCGTTATAGCGTGGGCGATATGGACGTCGCTCGCCTTGGTCGTCGTTGTTATAGCGGGGACGGTAGGGGCGGTCGTTCTGCTGCTCGTCGTAGCG
>CAZPPW010000051.1:0-12452 GCA_964588595.1 uncultured Marinilabiliaceae bacterium | reverse complement strand
AAAATCATTTCCTCCTTTGCCTGTTTTCGACTATCTTTGGCGTAAAAAATTATAACACGTGAACGCACTGACATTCTTACTTATAGCGTTATTCATAGTAGCCCTTGTGGTCGTTGTGGTGCTCTTCTTGCGTGATGCAGACAAGAGAAGGCAGGCTGATTACCGTGCCAACGTGATGCGTGAGGTGCTACCCAATCGTCTCCAGGCTTACGAGCGTCTCTCGCTATATCTTAGCCGCATAACGCCTGACGAGATGGCTGTACGTGAGCAGGTGGCAGCGGCATCGGCTAAAGATCTCTATCTTGCTATGGTGAACTCTGTCCGTCAGGAATTTGAGCATAACGCTGCCATGCAGATATACGTCACCAAGGCCACGTGGAGTCGTGTGGAGCGTGCCAAGGATGAGGTGCTGAAGACTCTTGCCGACCTTGTCAAGACAGTGGCACCTAATGTCACACCGTTGGAATTCTCTGCCGAGTTTGTTGAGGCGGGGCGCAACACGTGCCTCTTCTATATTGAGAGGGCGAAAGAGGGATTGCGGGCTGATGTGGCGGGAGAATTTGTGAGACGCTAATATAAAAAGTCACGTGACGTGCAGAATTGTACGATTTTTTCCTATTTTTGCACTCGCGAACTATAAAACATACTGTTTGCTATTTTCTCGTGAGGTGGCAAACGATAAATAACGATAACTCTATAAGGACAAAATGAAAAAGCACAATTTCTACGCCGGGCCTTCAATCTTGCCTCAAGAGACGATCAAGAAGACCGCCGAGGCTGTGTTGGATTTCGCAGGCACGGGTCTTTCTTTGCTCGAGATCTCACACAGGAGCAAGGAGTTTCAGGCAGTGATGGACGAGACGCAGGCTCTCTTCAAGGAGTTGCTCGATGTTCCTGCTGGCTACGAAGTTGTCTTCCTCGGCGGTGGTGCCAGTCTCCAGTTCTGCATGGCTCCTTACAACCTCATGAACAAGAAGGCTGCTTACCTCAACACAGGCACATGGGCAAACAAGGCTCTCAAGGAGGCTAAGGCTTTCGGTGAGGCTGTAGAGATTGCTTCCTCGAAGGATGCCAACTACACTTTCATTCCCAAAGGCTTTGAGGCTAAGGTACCTGCTGACGCTGAGTATCTCCACATAACGACTAATAACACTATCTACGGTACTGAGCTTCACGCTGATCCTATCGTCAACGTGCCTCTTGTAGCTGATATGTCGTCTGATATCTTCAGCCGTCCCGTTGATGTTTCCAAGTATGAGCTCATCTACGGTGGTGCACAGAAGAACCTCGCTCCCGCAGGTCTCACTTTCGCTCTTGTGAAGGTTGACGCACTCGGTAAGGTTGAGCGTCACATCCCGACTATGCTCGACTATCGCACTCACATTGAGAAGGGCTCTATGTTCAATACCCCTCCTGTCGTTGCGGTCTATGGCGCACTCCAGACTCTTCGTTGGCTCAAGGAGCAGGGTGGTGTGGCAGCTATGCAGAAGCGTAACGAGCGTAAGGCTCTCAAGCTCTATGACGAGATTGACCGCAACAAGCTCTTCCATGGTACGGTGACTGATGCTGCTGATCGCTCTTACATGAACATCTGTTTCGTCATGAACGACGAGTACAAGGAGCTTGAGGCTGACTTCCTCAAGTATGCGACCGAGCAAGGTATGGTTGGCATCAAGGGTCACCGTTCTGTAGGTGGTTTCCGTGCCTCCACCTACAACGCTCTTCCTGAGGAGAGTGTCGACGCCCTCATCGAGGTAATGAAGACATTCGAGAAGACACACTAAGAATAACCAGACATGAATAAGGCACCAAGGCTCCGATACATAAGCTCGGGTCCTTGGTGCCTCTTCAGTTAGTAGCATAAACAACAACCAGACATGACAAAAGTATTGGTAGCCACCGAGAAACCTTTCGCAAAGGTGGCAATAGACGGCATCCGCAAAGAGGTTGAGGCGGCAGGTTTTGAACTCGCTCTCCTTGAGAAATACACCGAGAAGAAGCAGCTGCTCGACGCTGTGGCAGACGCTGAGGCTCTCATCATCCGTTCCGACAAAGTTGACGCAGAGGTTCTCGACGCTGCTAAGAAGCTCCGTATAGTAGTACGCGCTGGCGCTGGTTACGACAATATTGACCTTGCGGCAGCTACGGCTCACAATGTCGTTGCCATGAACACCCCAGGTCAGAACGCCAACGCTGTGGCAGAGCTTGCACTTGGTCTCATGGTATACGCAGTGCGCAACTTCTACAATGGCACGAGTGGTTCTGAGCTTATGGGTAAGAAGCTCGGCATCCACGCTTTCGGCAATGTAGGTCGCAACGTGGCACGTATCGCCAAGGGCTTCGGCATGGATGTCTACGCATTCGATGCATACTGCCCTGCTGAGGCTATTAAGGCTGCTGGTGTAACGCCAGTGGCTAATGTAGAGGAACTCTATAGCACCTGCCAATTTGTATCTCTCCATATCCCCGCTACTGCTGAGACGAAGGGCTCTATCGGTTATGACCTCGTTGGTAAGATGCCTAAGAATGGGCTTCTTCTCAACACTGCACGTAAGGAGGTCATTGATGAGGCTGGTCTTGCTAAGCTTCTTGAGGAGCGTCAGGATCTCAAGTACGTCACAGACATCAAGCCCGACGCTGATGCGGAGTATGCCGATAAGTTCGCAGGACGCTATTTCGCCACTCCGAAGAAGATGGGAGCCCAGACGGCTGAGGCTAACATCAACGCTGGTATCGCCGCAGCACGCCAGATTGTTGATTACATCAAGAATGGTGTCGAGAAGTTCCGCGTCAACAAGTAGGGATTAGATACTGAAGATAGTAACGGGCGTTCCTCTCTTAGTGAGGGGAACGTCCGTTTGATTTTAGCTATCCCTTGATGACGGCGATGGGGAGAAGTCGTGTTTTGACTTTGACGAGGTCGAGTTCGTTGGCTATGACCTCCTCGATGTCTTTGTAGGCTCCAGAGGCCTCTTGCATGTCATCTTGGGAGCGTATGGAGTGGACGATGCCGAGAGATTCGAGACGTGATATCTCCTCGGCCTTGTCGAGGTCGCGTATGGCGGCGGTGCGAGACATGCGTCGGCCTGCGCCGTGAGAGCAGGAGCAGAAGGAGTCGGGGTTACCGAGACCTTCGACGATGTATGAGGCTGTGCCTTGTGAGCCTGGGATGATGCCCGTGACGCCTTTTGTGGCGAGTGTGGCACCCTTGCGGTGGACGATAACGTCTTTGCCGAAGTGGTGTTCAAGGGCTGCGTAGTTGTGGGCAATGTTGATTATGGGGTCGAATGTTATACCTGGGAGAGCATCGGCGAGGACTTCCTGTATGCGCGTCATCATGAGGTGGCGGTTGGCGAGGGCGAAGTCGATGCAGTAGAGCATCTCGTCCCAGTAGCGATGGAACTCTTCGGTGTCGGCGGGGAGGTAGGCCATGTTAATCTGTGGCGCAATGGTTGAGCCGAGTGAGGTGTCGATTTTCTCGGCGAGCTCATTGTAGTAGGCTCCGACACGTGCCCCGAGGTTGCGTGAGCCGGAGTGTATCATGACCCACAGGTTGCCTTGCTCGTCCTTCTGGAGCTCGATGAAGTGGTTGCCGCCGCCGAGTGTGCCTATCTCGCGCAGGGCAGACTCCTGGCGTTGCTTTACGATGGTCATGGAGTCGATGTCGTGACCAGTGGGGAGGTATGATGGGTCTTGTTTTTGTTTGTGACGGTCCATGCCAAGGGGGATGTGGCGACGTATGCCACGCATGATCTTCTTGCGGAGGATGTCGGGCGTGAGGTTGGAGACGGCGTAGTTGGTCTTGAGAGCGCACATTCCGCATCCTATGTCGACACCTACGGCATTGGGGATTACCACTCCGTCGCAGGGCATGACTCCGCCTATGGGCATGCCTTTGCCAGCGTGGACATCGGGCATGATGGCGAGGTGATGGTGGATGAAGGGGAGTTGGCAGAGAGAGGCGATCTGGTCGAGAGCCTTTGGCTCGACGCTGTTGGTCCATACCTTCACGATGGTGTTGTTGAATTGCATTACTTCCATTGTAGTAGTTGTTTGAGTGTTAGTAAAATTGTTGAGTAACGTGGAGTGTATCTCCTTGTTTGCTGATGCAATGTTAGATAGTGTGTGCGCGGTCTTTTTGCGTAACTGGAAAAAAGATGGAAATAATAGCGAGTGCGCGAATAGATTGCGTAGAAATGGCTAAATTGACATCAAAAAGAGACTATGCCAGCTAATAAGAATGCGTTGATAAGGTATAAGACGATAGACAATTGCCTGCGGAACAAGTATCGCCGGTGGACGTTGGAGGATCTCGTGGAGGCGTGTTCTGACGCATTGTATGATATGGAGGGAATAAGGAAGGGTGTGTCGGTGCGGACAGTGCAGGGGGATATACAGATGATGCGGTCGGACAAGTTGGGGTATAACGCTCCGATAGAGGTGTATGAGCATAAGTATTACAGGTATGCTGACGCAGGTTTCTCGATAATGCAGATGCCGATGTCGGAGAACGACTACGAGGTGATGCAGGAGGCAGTGGATATGTTGCGTGAGTTGGAGGATTTTGAGCAATTCAGGGAGATGAGTGACGTGGTGGGGAGGCTTCGGGACAAGTTGTCGATAAGCAGGGGTAATAGTCGTCCGGTGATACACTTTGACAGTATGCCTAACCTTGTGGGGTTGAGGTTGTTGAACCCGTTGTATAACTATATATCGAGTCGAAGGGCAATACGAGTCGTGTATCAGTCGTTTAGTGCTCGGCGGCCTATGGAGTTCGTGATGTTCCCCTATTTGCTGAAGGAGTTTAGGAACAGGTGGTTTCTATTTGGGAGTCGTGATCGTGACATGCGTTTGTTCAGTTTGGCGTTGGACAGGATAGTGAGTGTGGAGGCGAGTGATGAGGAGTATAGGGAGAATAAGGATTTTGACGCTGAGCATTTTTTTGATGACGTGATAGGCGTGACGAAGGATGTGGGGGACAAGGCAGAGGATGTGGCGTTTTGGGCATCGGCATCGCAGAGTAAATATATCAGGACTAAGCCATTGCATGCGTCACAGAGATTGCTGAGCGAGAGTGAGGAGGATCGTAGTTGCGTGTTTAGTATACGCGTGGTGGAGAATGCTGAGATGTATTCGGTGTTTATGAGTTACGGTTCGGGCGTGGAGATATTGGAGCCAGCGGGTGTGCGTGAGAAGATGGGCGAAATGTTGCGGTTGGCGGCGGGTCGGTATTGTGATGGTAAGTAAGAGTGTGTTTTTGTTTGTGGGACGATAAGGATGTAATTTTGCGTATAGAGAGGTTTGGCGGGATAGGTGTGGTATAGAATTTGTGTGGGAATTGGCGCATGTGTTTATGCTTGAAATATACTGAGATATGAAGATAAAGAACATGGTGGTCGCAGCGTGCATGGTGATGTCTATGCCAGTGGTGGCCCAGAATGAGATGGATGCATCGGCTGTCGAGGCTCGCAAGGTGCTTGATGAGATGGCTGATGAGGCGAAGAGTCATAAGACGATAGCTATGAATTTTGCGGCTACGTATGAGAATAAGCGGACGGGGGCGACGCATACATCGGAGGGGACGTTGAAGGTGAAGGGGGAGAAGTATGTGCTGGATATTGAGGATATGGTGACGTATTCGGATGAGGAGGGTGTGTCGGTGTGGCAGAAGAAGGTCAATGAGTTGACTATCAGTGAGCATGATGCTGAGGCAGAGGGTGATATGAGTCCAGCGAGGTTATTTGGTGGGGCATATCAGGAGGGGTATAAGTTGAGGTTGCTGGGGGAAGTGACAGTTGGGGGTGAGAAGTGCGTGGAGGTGGATTTGTATCCTAAGGACATGAAGTCGCAGGTGGTGAGGGTAAGGCTCACGATAAGCAAGAAGGGAAAGCAGCTAAAGCGGTTTATGCAGCAGTATAAGTTGGGTGAGGTTTTGACGGTGGATGTGCGCAAATATGTGACAGACAAGTCTATGAGTGATAGTGAGTTCGTGTTTGACAGAGTGGCGCATAAGGGGGTAGAGGTTGTTGATTTGCGATAGGGCTATGTGTAGAAATCTTAGCGGTGAGAATGGGGAGTATGTGGAGTTTCCTGGGATAGAGGAGGTGGGGGCTTATGACACGATAGCGGTAGGCGGAGAGTTTTCGGAGCGCAGGCTGACGGATGCGTATAGCAAGGGGATATTTCCATGGTATCCGTATTTGAGCTCGGTGATAGTGTGGACGTGTCCTGTGGAGCGGTTTGTGATATTCCCGAGTGAGATACATGTGTCGCACTCTATGCGGACGTTGTTGAATAGTGGGCGGTATAGGGTGACGTTTGATGAGAATTTTACGGGGGTTGTGCTTAATTGTGCGACGGTGGACGGCAGGCATGAGAATGAGGGAGCATGGCTTGGTGGTGACTTACTGATGGCGATGTTGAAGTTTCATAAGCAGGGTCATGCGCATAGTGTGGAGGTGTGGGAAGGTGAGGATCTTGTGGGTGGGTTGTATGGTGTCAGGGTGAATAGGTGTTTTTGTGGTGATAGTATGTTCTCGTTAGTGCCGAGTGGGTCGAAGGTGGCGTTGATTGCGTTGGCACGGAGAATGGCGGCGGAGGGTGGTCTTATGATAGATTGCCAGTATGAGACACCGCATTTGAAGTCGATGGGTGGGCGGAGTATATCGTATGAGGAGTATATGGGGTATATGAGGAGTAAGTAGGGTAGGGGTGAGCCAGTTATTCCTCTTGACGTTAAAAGAAAGGTCGGGTTGCTTTGTGGGGCAGCCCGACCTTTAGTTGCTATGTGTGATGCTATTCCTCGGAGTTCTCGGAATCGTCAGTGTCGTCGGAGGAGGAGTCTGTTGAGGATGAAGTGTTGTTGGTGAAATAATAGGTCTTGATGATTTCGGAATCGGAGGAGTCGTCATCGGAGTCAATGGAAGTCACGGTGAGTTCGATAGAGTCGATTAAGTCGTAGTCTTTAAATTCTTTAGCTACTTCATCGCATACCTCTATGGCTTTCCAGTCGTTGCGGAGGACGACCCTTACGCCGTCGGTAGAGCCGAACTCCTTGTCGATGGCATTGTTCATAAGGGCTGCGACCTGTGCAATGAATATGTTGCTCACATTGGTGCTTTTTGCTTCGTAGATGACGTACTCGTCATCATCGTTGGAGCAGGAGGTCAGTGTCATCGTGCCGCATAGGAGAGCGAAGATGGCGCAAAGGAACTTCTTTAGTTTCATTGTTATGTTGGTTTATGTCAGTTTACGTGGAGAGGGGAGAGCTTAGTTGAGGAGGGAGGCGGCGGAGTGGATGAGGTTGGAGATGTATTGGGGGGTGGCGAGACCCCACCATATTGAGAGGGCGAGGAGGAGGAATTGGACTATGGCTTCGTAGGTGGGGAAGTAGTGTGAGGGGTTTTTGATTATGGGGTGTTGCTCGGCGGGGAGGAAGAGCATGGCGAGCATATCGCGTGAGATGGCCCACACTATGATGCATAGGAGGATGAGGAGGAGGGCGAGGGGGAGCCACCATTGTACGTCGATCATGGATTTGAAGACCATGAGTTCGGAGATGAACATGCCGGAGGGGGGCATGGCGGTGATGCAGAGCAGTCCGAGTATGACGATTATGGCGCCTGTGGTGGACTTGTTGATGTAGCGACCCATATTGGCGAGTTGCTTAGTGCCGAAGATACGGAATAGCTCGCCGACGTGCATGATGACGGCGGACTTGGCGAAGGAGTGGAGGACGAGGTGGAGTATGGCAGCATAGACCCCCACGCCTCCCGCAGCGGTGCCGAGCATGACAATGCCAATGTGCTCAACGCTGGAGTAGGCGAAGAGACGTTTGACGTTGTGGACTTTGACGAGGTAGACCGTGGCGACGAAGATGGATATGAGGCCTGTGGCGAGGACGACCATCTGCGCCCAGGGGTATATGGAGGAATGGGTCATCACGGCGTAGAAGCGGAAGAATCCGACGAAGCCGGCGTTCATGACGACACTGGAGAGCATGGCAGAGGCAGGGGTGGGTGCGGCATCTTTGGCATCGATGCCTGCGGTGAACATGGGGAAGAGTCCCATCTTGGCGGTGTAGCCCACGAAGATGAATATGAAGGCCATCTGAAGCCAGAAGGAGTCGAGTTGTGGGGCGAGTGCGCGGAGGGTGGAGAAAGAGAGCCCGACTTCGGCGTTAGGTCCCATGGATATGGAGGTGAAGAGGATGCCGACATAGACGAATAGGAGGCTGACGGAGCATACGAAGACGTATTTCCAAGTGGCCTCGATGGAGCTGTTGGTGCGGCGGTAGAATATCAGGGCTGACGCGCTGAGTGTGGTTATCTCGACGAATATCCATGTCACGGCGAGGTGGGCGGAGACGCTGGCGAGGGTTAGCGCCATGGTGAGGGTGGTCATGGCGGCGTAGTATTGTGAGCGGACGAGGTCGTCTTTGGAGGCTTCTTTCTCGACGATGTAGCGTCGGGAGTGGCATAGGGCGGCGGTGGAGACGATAGTGAGGACGATGGTGAGCAGCACGGCGAGGCTGTCGACACAGAAGTAGTTGTCGGTGAGGATGCCGTTTTGTGAGGCTATGTAGATTGTCACTGCCCATTGTATGGCTACGAAGAGGATGGTGAGGGCGTGGCATATAGCTCGGCGCCTGTTGAGGAACTGGAGGGCGCTGAGGGTGAGGGAGGAGATGAGGTAGGCGAGAAGTATGGGATTCATGGGGGGTTAGTCTTTGAGTTGATTTAGACCAGTGACATCGCCTTCGGAGGTGACGTCTCCGACCTTGTTGATGAATATGACGAGGAGGAAGACGCTGACGAGGACATCGAGAATCACGCCGAGGTTGACGAGGACGGGCATCTCGTTGCCTATGGCGAGGGAGAGGATGAAGGCTCCGTTCTCGATTATGACGTAGCAGATGACGTGTGTTATGACTTTGCGGCGCGTGGCGATGAAGTATAGGCCGCAGAATATGCCGGCGAGTGCGGCTACGAGGAAGAACTTATTGAGTGTGGGGTAGGTTATGGTGAGGGAGAAGAGGTAGGAGGCGATGACGACGACGGAGCAGAATATGAGGGAGACGTAGTTGGGCACAGAGGGTTCGGCTTCGCGGGTGATATTGTTGGTGAGGATGACTTTGCGGATGAAGTAGGGCATGAGTATGGCCTTGACTATGAGTGTCTCGAGGATTATGGTGAGGAGGTTCACGGGGGTGACCTGGTTGAGGGAGAATATGGCGGCGGCGCAGATGATGAGGCCTTGGACGGTGAGTATGGAGACGTAGGTCATGAGCCTATTGGCTATGGCGAAGTAGAAGAGAGTGATGATGAAGAGGATAAGGAGGATGTGTATCATTGCTATGAGAGGGTAGGGGAGATGTTAGTTGCCGTAAGGTTGTCGGGGAGTGGTTGGTGTTATGAGAATTTGACGCCGAAGAACACGAGGAGCGCGAGGGAGGTGAGTGCGAGGATGAATTGTGCGTTGTGGCTCATGCGGTAGCGAGCCATGAAGGACTCTGTGATGCCGACGGAGGTGGCGCAGAGCAGTTGTATGGCGAGGAAAGCCGGGGCGGCGTAGTAGATAGGGAGGGCGCCGATGAAGAGGTTGGCTATGAGTGCGCTGTAAAGGGCGAACTTGAGGTGTGTGGCCATGGAGATCAGGGCGAGGTCGAAGCCTGAGTTGTCGAGTATCATCACTTCGTGGACCATAGTGAGCTCGAGGTGTGTCTTTGGGTCGTCGACGGGCATACGGCTGTTCTCGATCATGCATATCATGAGGAGTACGAAGGCGGCAATCACGGCGAAGGCGTAGGACTCGCCTGTGCCGAGGTGGAAGCAGCCGAAGATGGAGGCGAAGGAGGTGTTGCCAGAGATGAGTCCGAGAGAGCCTATGAGGAGGAAGAAGGCTGGTTCGACGAGCATGGAGAATAGTGCTTCGCGGCTGGCGCCCATGCCCTCGAAGGAGCTGCCTGTGTCGAGGGATGCTATGATGTTGAAGAACTTGCCGAGGGCGAGGGTGTAGGCGAAGAACACGAAGTCGCAGTCGAAGGAGATGAGACCACTCTTGTCTCCAAATGGGACTACGGCGATGGCCATGAGGACTGTGGCGAAATAGACGGTTGGCGCGGCACGGAATACGGGGCCTGTGGTGGAGCTGAAGACGCTGCCCTTGCGGATGAGGCGCAGGACATCGTACATGGGCTGTAGGATGAGAGGGCCACGGCGGCCTTGTGTCTTACTCTTGACTCGGGCCACAATGCCGGAGAAGAAGATGCTTGATATGAGGATTAGGATGAAGCTTGTCATCGGAGGATTAGTTGAAGAAAATGACTGAAGCGACAAGAAGGGCGACGTAGGCGAGTCCGTAGACGATGTAGCGTTGTAGCATACCGTTTTGGATGAATTGGAAACGCTTGAGAGTAGACTGGAGGGTGTTGGAGCCAGGGGTTATGAGTTTCTCGTCGACGAGGTCGTGGTCGGCGGAGATATGGGCGCGGTCTTTTGGGAAAATCTCCTCGGAGGTTATGGGGGAGAAGCGTGTGGTGGATGGGAGGAACGCGCGGCACATGTCGATGAGGGTCTTGGCGAAAGACTTGCTGGTGTATTGTATGCCGGGAATGGGGCGTTTGTAGCCACATCCCCATGTGGGGGCTTCGGACTCGGGGCGGTGGCGTGCGATGATTTTGCGCAGGGCTGAGAGGAGGAGGGTGAGGATGATCAGGGCGAGCATGGCGTAGCCGACATTGCGGGTGAGGAGGATGACGCTGTTGAGGGTGTCGGTGTCGACATTGGTGGTGGTGAGTCCGAGGGTGAAGAGGGTTGTGGAGAAGAGGTGTGAGACGATTTGTGAGGGGAAGAGGAGGACGAGGAGCATGAGGATTATGAGGGCGTAGGCGGGGGCGAGCATGGCGGAGGAGACTTCGTGTGGGGTGGTGTGCAGTGTTTTGCGAGGTGAGCCGAGGAAGATGACGCCATAGGACTTAGTGAAGGCGAGCATGGAGATGCCGCCTATTACGGCGAGGGAGCAGCCTGCGAGAGCCATGAGGACGGAGAGGGCTATGGAGTGTGAGGCGAAGCCGTGGAGGAATCCGTCGTAGATGAGCAGTTCGCTGATGAAACCGCCGAGGGGAGGTAGTCCGCCGATGGCGAGAGAGCCGATGAGGAATATGACGGCGGTGCGTGGCATGAGTTTGCCGAGGCCGCCGAGTTCTTCCATATTGCGGGTGTGGGTTGTGACGTAGACATTGCCAGCTCCGAAGAAGAGGAGAGCTTTGAATATGGCGTGGTTGAGGGTGTGGAGTAGCGCACCAGCGAAGCCGAGCATGGTGAGGAGGTCGCTATGTTGGGCACGTCCTATGAAACCGATGCCGAGGGCCATGGCTATGATGCCGACATTCTCGATGGTGCAATAGGCGAGCATGCGCTTGAAGTCGCGGTGTGTGGCGGCGTTGAGGATGCCGTAGAGGCCGGATATGATGCCTATGATGAGGAGGGCGGAGCCGAGGGGGAGGAGTGCGTCGGGAGAGGATAGGAGGGAGCCGAAGCGTATTATGCCGTATATGCCGGCTTTGACTATGACGCCGGACATGAGCGCGGAGATGTGGCTGGGTGCGGCGGGGTGGGCGAGGGGAAGCCATGAGTGGAAGGGGACGAAGCCGGCTTTGAAGCCGAAGCCCGCTATGAGGAGGGAGAAGGCGATGATTTGCGTGGAGGTGGAGGAGGTGGAGAAGAACTGTTGGAGGCCGTGGAATGAGGTGGAGCCGGAGACGGCGATGGACCAGGCGAAGACGACAGTGATGAGCAGTACGGCGATGTGGGACTGTATGAAGTAGTTGAGTCCGGCTTTTATGACCTGCGGGTGGTCGTATTCGAATATCACGGCGAAGAAGGAGCCTATGGCCATAAATTCCCAACCGAGGAGGAAGAGTATGAGGTTGTCGGTGGTGAGTAGCAAGGCGAGGCCGAGGAGAGTGGTGAGGAAGGCGAGGTAGTGGAGTGCGAGTTGTCGGATGGTGGTGGAGTAGTGGTTGAGGTAGGCGGCGCCGTAGAGTGCGCCAATGGCGAAGAGGATGCCTACGATGGTGAGGAAGTAGGCGGAGAGTGGGTCGGCGATGAGTGAGGCGGAGCCGAATACGGGGTGTGAGAAAGAGGTGAGGAGGGTGGGGGAGGATAGTGAGGATATGCCGAGGGCGGCTATGATGAGGGATATGATGGAGACGGATATGGGGCCCCAGATTTTAGGGGAGATGGATTTGGAGGCGAGGGCCGCAATTATGCTGACGAGAGTCAGGGTCAGCGTGAGAGTTATGTAGAGCACGTTGTTGAAAATGGAGGATACGGCGCGAAGATAGGGAATAAGGGGATGGGAGGGGTTGATTTTAGGATATTTAAGGGTGGTGTTCGTGGGTGAGGTCGTAGAGGAGGGTGGTGGGGCCGAGTTGCGTTTAGGTGAGACGC
>CAZPPW010000050.1:0-13409 GCA_964588595.1 uncultured Marinilabiliaceae bacterium | reverse complement strand
CTCTACGCCGCAAGGCGTGCACCCCAAACGCCCCACGCCCCCCCTCTTGGAAGTATTTTTGAACGCCTTGGTGGTAGTGAAAGGAATAGTTTGTAATTTAGGGGCACGTAAAGTAATAATCAGAAGACAGTATGTCAGTAAACAAAGTATTCTTGATAGGGAACGTTGGTAAGGACCCTGATATTAAGTATTTCGAAGCTGGCCGTGGCGTAGCTAATTTCACTTTGGCTACCACCGAGCGCGCACACAAGGGCTTCAATGACCAGATGATACCAGAGCGCACAGAGTGGCACAACATCGTGTGCAGAGGTGGCTTGGTCCAAGTTGTAGAGAAGTTCGTCCACAAGGGGTCTAAACTGTATATCGAGGGAAAGATTCGTAGCAGGACGTACGTCGACAGGGAGAACCAAAACAGGTTCGTGACGGAAATCGTAGTTGACGAACTCGAGATTTTGAGCCGCCGTGAACCCCGTGAAGACTATCTGAGCCGCGAGGAAGGCAGCTACGGCAACGTAGGCGAGCCTCATGGCGGTTACGATTCAGGCGACGGCGACGTGGCCTCTTCCGACTTCAACACCCCGTTTTAGTTGACGTGGAGGGGTGTCTGTGAATGTTATAGACGCTATTTGCTCAAGTTTTAGCGAGATAAGTTTCCTGGGTCTTACCTGGGAATCGGTTGGCGTGGGGTGTCTGCTCGTGGTGCTGCTGTTTTTCAGTGGCTTCGCGTCTGGCAGCGAGGTGGCTATGTTCTCGTTGAGCGCATCCGAGCGCGAGATGCTCAGCGAGAGTGAACGCGACGGCGACAAGCTCATAATGCGCTTGCTGGGCGACCCGCAGCGACTGCTGGCTACGATATTGATCACGAACAACTTCGTGAACATTTCGATAGTGATGCTGTCTGCCTACTTCTCTGCGTCAATAGTGGATTTCGGAGAGGCTCGTGTTCTGGAGTTCATCTTCGAGACTATCATAATCACGGCGCTAATCTTGTTCTTTGGCGAGATTATGCCCAAGATTTTCTCGCAACAGCACAGGCTGTCATTCGCAAGAATGGCAGCCCGTCCTTTGCGTGTGGCCGAAAAGGTGTTCACCCCGTTCAGCTCCCTTCTGATGGCCTCAACCGAGATGGTCAACAAGAGGCTCTCTAAGCACCAAAAAACAATGTCACAAGATGACTTGTCGCAGGCGCTCGACCTGACTTCTGGTGCTATGGTAGAGGAAAAGGAGATGCTCGAGGGCATAGTCAAGTTCATGGATCTCGAGGTGTGCGACATCATGACGCCACGTATCGACGTGGTGAGCATCGCTTTCTCCGCAAAGTTTAGCGAGGTGCTGAAAACGGTAGTGGAGTCAGGATACTCACGTCTGCCAGTGATAGGCGACACCCCCGACGATGTGAAGGGTATCGTCTATGTAAAAGACATCTTGGGCGACATCAGCAAGGGAGATGAGCACGATTGGCATTCTATCGTCAAGAAGTGCTTCTTCGTGCCAGAGACAAAGAAAGTCAATGAGTTGCTCACCGAGTTCCAGTCCACAAAGACGCACATGGCGATAATCGTCGACGAGTACGGTTGCATGCAAGGCATCGTCACGTTGGAGGACATCATCGAGGAGGTCGTGGGCGACATTAACGACGAGCAGGATATGGACGACGAGAAGGACTGGTATAGACAGCCCGACGGCTCATTCATATTCGAGGGCAAGATATCACTGAACGACTTGTGCAAGGTGCTCGACATTGAGTCCTCCACTTTCGAGAAGTCACGCGGTGACGCCGAGACTCTCGCAGGCCTGCTACTTGAGAAGACAGGAGTAATACCGAAGAAGAAAGACACCGTGGAAATCGGCAAATATAAGTTCGAGATTCTATCAGCCGACCAACGTAAGATAAACAAGGTGAAGCTGAAACTGTAAAGCGCAATGAGCAAGGCGATGATAGTGGGCTTCTTGGTGATGGCGACGTTGTTGTCAACAAGTTGTGGCGACACAGTGGTGCCAAAACCAAGGGGTTATTTCAGAATCACATTGCCAGAGCATAAGTATTCGCTTTTCGTCTCAGAGACAATGCCTTACAGCTTCGAACTGTCCGATGCGGGACGTGTAGTGAAGGATGACGAGAGGGGCGCACTGAACACATGGACCAACATCTACTACCCGTCACTGCGCTGCAAGATACACCTCACATACCTGTCCCTCGGCAACAAGGACGAGGAACTGGCCTACGAAGACAGCCACCAATTCGCCTATAAGCATACCATAATGGCCGATGCGATAGGCGAGAAGTATTACGAGGACGCGGCACGACACGTCTACGCCACAATGTACGAGATAAAAGGTAACGCCGCTTCCCCCGCACAATTCGCTATAACCGACAGCCTGGGCAACTTCCTGCGAGGGTCACTTTACTTCTACTGCCGACCTAATAAAGACAGCCTGGCTCCCGTCATCTCATACGTGAGCGAGGACATAAACCACCTCATAGAGACCTTCAACTGGAAAGAGCATGCCGCTGATTAAGAAAGAGCTGGATAATGATACGCTGATGGGCGTATGGCGGATGACAGAAAGTCTCAAAGAGTTAGAGGAATCGTATGAAGTGCCAAAGTCTGAACAAGATACTTACACAAGTTTCCGCAACGACCGCCGCCGTAAGGAATGGCTCACGGTAAGGATTCTGCTCCGCGAATTGGTGGGAGACAACGTGCTGATAGCATACCAACCTTCCGGTAAACCTTTCCTGATAGGTAGCGACCTGTTTATAAGCATCACGCACACTATCGGTTACGTGGGTATTCGCCTGGGCCGTCAACCCGTAGCCGTCGACATGGAGTATATGTCACATAGGGTTGTCAACCTGATCCCACGCTTTGTGTCGCCAATCGAGATGCAATATATCGACCCCGACAATGAGATTCAGACCGCTCTGATTATCTGGAGCGCCAAAGAGACAATCTACAAGAGGTTCGACTTCACCGACGTCTCTTTCGACGAGCATCTATCTGTGTCCGACCTGCATGTCAATGGGGCTAAGGGCGACTTCAAGGGCAGCATCACCAAAGATGGCTTTCACGCCGTGGTGACATTGCACTACGAACTTACCGACGACTTGATCACCGTGTTCTGCTAAGCTATGCAAGGACGTGTATATCATAGCATTGTCAATTGGCGCAACACGGGTCACAAGGTCGTGGCATGGCTTATCGACCCCGACAGGTATAACCGTCAAACGCTACTGTCTTTGCGCGACAATGGAGTGCTGCCCAAGGTTATCCTCGTGGGCGGCAGTCTCGTGACGTCCAACACCGATGCTGTTGTCCGTGAGATAAAGTCAGTGGTGGGCGATTCAAGTTTCGTGGTGCTATTCCCAGGCGACTACGGACAGCTATCAGATAGTGCCGACGCTTTGCTGCTTCTATCACTGGTATCAGGCCGAAACCCAGAATATCTGATAGGCCAACACGTCAAGGCTGCTCCTATGATTCATCGCATGGGGCTCGAGACTATCGCCACAGCATATATGCTAATCGACGGTGGCACAACAACGTCCGTCCAATATATCAGTGCCACGACTCCCATCCCGGCCAATAAGCCCGACCTTGCCATGGCAACGGCTATGGCGGCCGAGCAACTGGGTATGGCGATGGTATATCTCGAGGCCGGTAGTGGCGCCTCGCTTGCCATCAACGACGAGTTGATAAGGGGGGTCAGGAATGTCGTAGACGTGCCGATTATCGTGGGGGGTGGCTTGCGCAGCGCAGACGAGGTGAAGCGCGTGTTCGCCGCAGGAGCCGACATCGCCGTGGTGGGTACCCTCATAGAGCGCAAGCCAGAAGTGGCAGAGCGCATCATGAGGTGTTGCGAGTAGGTCGCAAGGATTTGGGGAAATACCGTTTTTTTGCTAACTTTGTGTATTGCCGTGGACGACGACAAACTCCTATTTCCCTCACTTCGTCCCGACTGGATGATAGTCAATACCAATGCGATACACGGGAATCTGCATAATCAAGGACGGCTCAATAGAACCCACTAACGAGCAAGACCCCATAGGCAACGACAATGAGGTCTACGAAGTCCTGAGAATCTTCAACGGCAAGGCTCTCTTCCTACCAGACCATACCGACCGATGGCTCAACAGCATGCGCGCCACAGGTCGTAAAGTGCCAGACTGGGTAACCAAACTGCCACAGCTTATCGATTGGCTCATAGCTTGCAACGGCATCAAGAATTGCGATATGCGCATCACGTCCTCTGCCAACGGGTCTGTGCAATGCGGCTTTATCGAGACAACATTCCCCACCGACGAGCAGTACGACAAAGGCGTCTCCTGCCAACTCCTCGCCGCGGAACGTGCCACACCCTCCCTCAAGATTTTCCACTCCGCCATGCGCCACGATGCCGCACAACAGCAAGAGCAGACCGGCGCATACGAAAGCATCCTCGTCAACGCACAAGGATACATCACCGAAGGCAGCCGCTCTAACGTCTACTTTGTCGATGAGGTGGGTACTGTTCGCACCGCCCCCGATGGCACAGTCCTCGGCGGCATCATGCGCAAAAAGGTACTCAGCGTATGCCACGAACTCGGCATAAAGGTCAACTTCCAATGCGTCAAAGCCACTGATATAGCCACTTTCAAGGCGGCTTTCCTCTCCAGCACTCCTATGCGTGTTCTCCCTATTTCCCAAATTGGCGATATTTCTTTCGATGCAGGCAACCCAACTGTTCGCAAAGTCGTAGAAGGAGTATACAAGCTCATCAAGGAGCAATAATTACCACCTGTATGACTAACACCTTCACCATATGGCTCGCTGCCACGATCGCGACTCTCTTCGCACTATCATCCACCAGATGTAGTGGCGACGAGGCTTGCATCCCTACCTGTGGTGAGGTGTCCTACGAAGTCACATACTCCAACGATCTCCGCAGCGACGAGACTTTCGGCTCTTTCCTGCCTCACAACCTCTCTTGCGTCTACGACTCCACGAATATCCTGATGCAAGCCACCGCCCCCTTCGGCTTCGCTCATGTCGCTTTTGTCGTGGGCGACGAAGGTAAGTTCGCCGCTATCGACTTCGACAACGCCCAGGTCATAGTCTCCCTCGAAGACATCCTTGGCAAGATATATTCCGACTCCGCAAACCGCAATATTGAAGTATCCGAAGACCTGACCGACATCTCCGGATTTATGTCGACACGTGTCTCCGCACGTCTCGAAAACAGCAACGCAGGTGCCACAAGTCTCGACCTCTTCTTCATCCCCTTCGGTGAGTGTAAAGAAAGAACCCACCCCACCGACATCAACACTATCGACCTCTCGCACTGGCCACGACTGCCAGGCCTCCTCACCGCCCTCAACCTCAACATCAACGGCAGCAACATCATGCTCGTCATAAAAGACTTCAAACGCGTCGACTCCGTAGAACATAACGTGTTCGAACGCCCCTACGGCTACATCGAGGCCTCACAACGTGACATCCTCGCCATGCGCGACCTGATGATGAACTAATCCCCACTCCCCCTAATCCCCAAAACACACTCTCCTAACATGGCAAAAAAGTCTGGCAGCAACACCGAGCCGCAAGTACCACGCTCCAAATTCCTTATCGGCATCTTCCTAATCTGCATCGGTATAGCCCTCTTCATCTCCCTCGGCGCCTTTATCGGTACCGGTGGAGCCGACCGCAGCATATTCGACCTCCCCCTCTACGACCTCCTGACTAACCCCGACATCGAGGCTCGCAACCCCCTCGGCAAACTCGGTGCATGGGTGGCCGACATGCTCGTAACAAACGGCATCGGCATAATGGCTTTCTTCATCCCTTGGCTCATAGCCGCCACTGGCCTCTACATCATGGGCGTCAAGAAGGTCTCCCTGCCACGACAACTCGCCTACTGCATCTGCTTCGCTATATGGGGCAGCATCACACTCGGCTTCATTTTCTCACGCTTCTCCGACGAATGGTACCTCCTCCTCGGCGGCGTCCACGGCCACTTCATGGCTCGTTGGCTCGTTAGCGCAATAGGCTCTGTCGGCACATTCATCCTCCTCGCCGTAACACTCTTCGCCTTCATCGCCACCAAAAACGACACCATACGCATCAAAATTGTCCACCTCCTCCAAAAAGCACACATCAACATCCCCAACATCCCACTCTCCAACGACGAAGGACAACCTCTCCCCGACAACGAACCCTCCGACGATACTCAACCCGACACCACAACAACCCCCTCCGAACCCCAACAACCAAACCCCACCGACATGGAAATAGAATACACCACAAACGAGCCAGAACCCGAACCACAAGACCCTCAACCTCAACCCTCCGACCCATCCGACGAAGTCTCCCCCTCCGACTTCGAGATTGTCCATAAATCCGATGAAGACGACCTCGCCGACCCAGATACCATCGGGCACGGCATAGACACCAAATTCGACCCAACAGAAGACCTCTCCAACTTCAAATTCCCCACCATCGACCTCCTCAAAGACTACGGCAAACACAACGCCGAGGAGAACCAAGATAAACTGATGGAGAATAAGGACCGCATAGTCCAAACTCTCGAGAACTTCCAAATCAAGATTACTTCTATTAAGGCCACCGTAGGCCCAACCGTCACACTCTACGAGATAGTCCCAGCCCCAGGCGTCCGCATATCCAAAATCAAGACCCTCGAAGACGACATTGCCATGAGCCTCGCCGCCCTCGGTATACGCATAATGGCCCCCATACCAGGCAAAGGCTCCATAGGCATCGAAGTGCCAAACACCAACCCACAAATCGTCAGCATGCAGTCCGTCATTCGCTCCACAAACTTCCAAGAGTCTAACGCCGAACTGCCAGTAGCCATAGGTAAAACAATATCCAACGAAACATTCGTCTTCGACCTCGCCAAAACCCCACACCTGCTCGTCGCAGGCGCCACAGGTCAAGGCAAGTCCGTAGGTCTTAACGCCATAATCACCTCCATCCTCTACAAAAAACACCCCTCACAAGTCAAATTCGTCCTCGTAGACCCCAAGTGCGTCGAGTTCAGCATCTACAAATCACTCGACAAACACTACCTCGCCAAGATGGCCGACGAGGACGACGCCGTCATAACCGACGTCGACAAAGTCAAGACTACCCTACAATCCCTCACCATCGAGATGGACGACCGCTACCGACTCCTCGAGAAAGCCTCCGTCCGAAGTATCAAAGAATACAACGAGAAGTTCATCAACCGACGCCTCAACCCCGAAAACGGACACCGATACCTCCCCTACATCATCGTCATAATAGACGAGTTCGCCGACCTCATCATGACCGCCGGCAAGGAGGTCGAGACTCCCATAGCACGTATCGCACAGAAGGCACGTGCCATCGGCATCCACATGATTCTCGCCACACAACGCCCCTCCACCAACATCATCACTGGCGTCATAAAAGCCAACTTCCCAAGCCGTATAGCCTTCAAAGTGGCAAGCGGCATCGACTCTAAAACAATCCTCGACAGCACTGGCGCACAAAGCCTTATCGGACGTGGCGACATGCTCATCCTCCTGACCGGCAAAATGACACCAACTCGCGTCCAATGTGCCTTCGTCGATACCCCAGAAGTCGAGCAAATAACCGACTTCATAGCCGCTCAACCAGGCTACGGCATACCCTACGAACTACCAGAAGTCATCATGACAGCCGACGGCGGCTACGAGTCAGTCAACAACACTGACCCCGGCAAACTCGACCCCAAGATCCGCGAAATAGCACAAATGGTCGTCGAAAGCGGCATAGGCTCCACCTCCAACATCCAACGACGCTTCGAAGTAGGCTACAACCGAGCAGGCAAGATTATGGACCAACTCGAACGCATGGGTATCGTCTCACCAGCCGACGGTAGCAAACCACGCACCGTATACGTCCAAACCGAAGCCGACCTCGAAGACATACTACAACGCTTCGGCGTATAACCCCTACCCTAAACCTACCCTCCCCCTACCCTAACCCCACATGAAGACAACAACATTCCTCGCCCACGCCCTGGGCATACTAACCGTATGCGTATGGGGGGTCACCTTCGTCAATACCCGATGCGCCGTAGACGCCGGACTGCACCCCACCGAACTATTCGTACTACGCTTCGCCATAGCCTACATCTGCATCTGGCTACTCACCCTCTGCGCACACAAACGCCACTCACTATGGGCCGACTCCCTGCACGACGAACTCATATTCATCGCACTCGGTATAACTGGCGGCTCACTTTACTTCACCACCGAGAACTTCGCCGTCAAATACACCCTCGTCGACAATGTCTCATTCATCGTCTGCACCGCGCCACTAATAACTCTCATCCTCGCCCGAATATTCACACGCTCCGTACACTTCACCCCACGTCTAATCCTCGGCTCCTCCCTCGCCATACTCGGCATAGCCGTCGTGATATTCAACGGTCACTTTGTCCTACAACTACACCCCAAAGGTGACCTACTCGCCCTCGCAGCCGCCGTCTGCTGGGCCCTCTATAGCCTTCTAATCAAGAAGGTATCCAACAACCGCTACGACGCCGTATTCATCACCCGCAAAGTCTTCGCCTACGGTCTGCTCACCGCCCTGCCCATCTTCCTCTTCGACCCCTGGCACGTCACACCCGACCTCCTCGCACAACCCTCCGTCTACGCCAACCTCATCTTCCTCGGACTAATCGCCTCCTTCATCTGCTTCGTCACATGGAGCTGGGTCATTAAGCAAATAGGCTCTCTCAAAACCTCCAACTACGTCTACCTCAACCCCTGCACCACCGTGATAGCCTCAGCTCTCCTCCTCAACGAACAGATGACCACTCTCGCCATAATCGGCTCCGCGCTAATACTCCTCGGCGTATTCCTCGTCAACACCACCAAACTCAACTGACACCACCCCCTCACAAACTCCTACCAACACCCTCCCAACATGCACCAAAAGTGCATCAAAAGTGCATGCCCGAAGCATAAACGAAGCACCACCGAAGCATAAACACCCCACCAACACACTATCAATCACCCACTTACCCCCGCCATTCCCCAACAAAAAACCCGCCCCGGATCGCTCCAAGGCAGGTCACAAACACCGATTTCCCTAATCAGTTCTTGAAACTATGTATTGGCGCAGGGATCCGACCACCCCTGTTCACAAACTCCGAACAGTCAAAACCATTCACAGGCATGATAGGAGCATAACCCAGCAAACCACCATAACTAACCTCCTCACCCACACCCTTCCCTATCACCGGCAATATCCTCACCGCCGTAGTCTTCTGGTTTATCATACCTATCGCAGCCTCATCCGCTATAATCCCCGCTATCGTCGTCGCCGGCGTGTCACCAGGTATAGCTATCATATCCAACCCCACCGAGCAAACACATGTCATCGCCTCAAGTTTCTCTATCGTCAACGCCCCGGCACGCACAGAATCTATCATCCCCTGATCCTCACTAACCGGTATAAACGCGCCACTCAAACCTCCCACATACGACGACGCCATCACACCACCCTTCTTCACCTGGTCATTCAGCAACGCCAACGCAGCCGTAGTCCCAGGCGCGCCACACTCCTGCAAACCCATCTCCTTCAATATGTCTGCCACCGAGTCCCCAATAGCCGGAGTAGGAGCCAACGACAAATCTATTATCCCAAACGGCACACCCAACCTCCGCGACGCCTCCTGAGCCACCAACTGACCCACCCTCGTTATCTTAAACGCCGTGCGCTTCACCGTCTCGCACAACACCTCGAACGACTGACCATGCACATGCGTCAACGCATGCTTAACCACACCAGGCCCCGACACACCCACATTTATCACCGCGTCAGGCTCCGACACACCATGAAAAGCACCCGCCATGAACGGATTATCATCAGGAGCGTTACACAACGCCACGAACTTCACACACCCAAACGAATCCCTCTCAGCCGTAGCCAACGCTATATCCTTAACAGTCTGACCTATAAGCCGCACAGCATCCATATTGATACCCGTCTTCGTCGACCCAACGTTCACCGACGAACACACCAACTCCGTGCTCGCCAACGCCTGAGGCAACGACTTTATCAACAACTCATCCGCCGCCGTCATCCCCTTGCTCACAATCGCCGAGAACCCACCCAAAAAATTAATCCCCAAATCATGCGCCACCTTGTCAAGTGTCTGCGCCAACTTCACGAAATCATCCGGCGTCTTGCACACACCACTACCCACAATAGCCGCCGGCGTGATGCTCACACGCTTATTCACAATCGGTATCCCAAACTCCCGAGATATGTCCTCCCCAGTGCGCACCAAATCCCGAGCCTTACCCATTATCTTGTCATACACATTCCGGCACAAACCCTCCACCGTAACAGCCGACGTGCAGTCCAGCAGGCTCACTCCCATCGTGATCGTCCTCACGTCCAGGTTCTCCTGCTCTATCATCTTGTTGGTCTCTATGACCTCCGATATGTTTATCATCGCCTTATCCCTTCGTTTCCTGCCCTACTATATCCTGTGCATCTTGTCAAAGATATCCTCCCTCTGACACTTAATCTGGACACCTATCGAATCCCCAAGACCATTCAACTCCCCCGCCACAGCCTCAAACGGCTTCACCAACGACGCCACATCCACCACCATCATCATGTTGAAATACCCCTGGACTATCGTCTGCGAAATGTCCAAAATGTTCACATTATTGTCCGCCAAATACGTGCAGACCCTGGCAATGATACCTACCGTATCCTTGCCTACAACCGTGATTATAGCCTTATTAGTCATATATTTACCTGTTATTTCCTATCCTTCATTCTCCCACACTCGCCCACACCCTTCCCCATTAAAACCGCAAAAATACTAATTCTCCTCGCCCCAACCAACCTTTTACCACACTATCACACACCACCTTCCCCTCACCACGCAAATACATACCCATTCTTTAATCCCTTTTTATTACCTTTGTAGCCAACCTGAAACATCTATGGCAACAAGCCCATACCTCCAAACCCCGCCGGCAAACCACGCCAGCACTCCACACCCCTCCCCCGCGAGGGCCCTGGGCCTGACCACCTCAAACACTCTAAAACACCTTCCACCACACACCTCCACATGGAAACTCTCTACCTCTGCATCGTAATCTTCCTCTTCGCCCTCGCCATCCTCGACCTCTCCATAGGCGTCAGCAACGACGCCGTGAACTTCCTCAACTCCGCCGTGGGAGCCAAAGCAGGCTCCTACAAAACAGTCCTCATAGTCGCAGCCATAGGCATATTCCTCGGCTCCTGCTTCTCCAACGGCATGATGGACCTCACGCGGCACGGCATATTCCAACCCGAACACTTCACCTTCGCCGAGCTGATGAGCATATTCCTCGCCGTGATGGTCGCCGACATAATACTACTCGACATATTCAACTCCCTCGGACTACCCACCTCCACCACCGTCTCCCGCGTCTTCGAGCTCCTCGGCGCCTCCTTCACACTCGCCGCAGTCAAAATCCTAAACGACAACTCCAACCTCCCCATAGCCGACTTCATCAACACCGACAAAGCACTAACCGTCATAATCGCCATCTTCCTCTCCGTAGCAATAGCATTCTTCTTCGGCTCACTCGTCCAATACATCACCCGACTAATATTCACCTTCAACTTCCAGCGCAACCTCAAATGGAAAATCGGCATATTCGGCGGAATATGCATAACTGCAATAATCTACTTCATGCTGATAAAGGGCATCAAAGACATGTCCTTCATGACCCCGGAATTCAAAACCTGGATCGACATCCACACCACCACCATCGTCCTCGTCAGCTTCGTCGCCACCACCATACTCTCACAAATACTCTACGCACTCCACGTCAACGTCCTGCGATTCATCGTCCTCTTCGGCACCATGTCCCTCGCCATGGCCTTCGCCGGCAACGACCTCGTCAACTTCATCGGCGTCCCACTATCAGGCTTCGAAATATTCGGCTACTTCCAAGAATACTCAGCACAAGGCATCGAGCACCCCGAACTCCTCACCATGGACCGCCTCAACGACCCCTCGCACACACCCCTCTACTTCCTCGTAATCTCAGGCATAATAATGGTCATCTCCCTCACACGCTCCGAGAAAGCCAAGAACGTCGTCAAAACCTCCGTCTCCCTATCCTCACAAGAAGCCGGCGACGAAATGTTCGGCTCCTCAAGCGCCGCCCGACACATAGTCCGATTCTCCCGCAACATCGGCGAATGGTTCGACGACCATACCCCAAAACGCCTCCGCCAATGGCTCAACACCCGCTTCGACACCAACGAAGCCATAATGCCCGAAGGCGCCGCATTCGACCTCATACGTGCCTCCATAAACCTCGTCCTCGCCGGTCTACTCGTCGCCCTCGGCACATCCTACAAACTCCCCCTCTCCACCACCTACGTCACCTTCATGGTAGCCATGGGCTCCTCACTCGCCGACCGCGCCTGGGGACGCGAAAGTGCCGTATTCCGCATCACAGGCGTCATATCCGTCATCGGCGGATGGCTCGTCACAGCCGGAGCATCATTCATACTCGCCGCAGTCATCGTCATAGCCATGCACCTCGGCGGCATCTACGTCTCCGCAGCAATAGTCATAGCAGCCATAGTCATCCTCGTCAAGAACGACATCGACTTCAAACGCAAAGCACACGCCGAGAAATCCCCAAAAGAGAAGATCTACTCCGAAATCGTGGCCTCCAAAGACCGCACGCGCACCTGGCAACTCCTCAAACAATACATCGCCATAAACGAGAAAGAATACCTCTCCTACTTCGCCGACACCTTCAAAACCCTTACCGACGCCTTCCTCAACGAAGACGTCAAGACACTCCGCAAAGTCAACAACGCACTACCAAAAGAAAAAGTCGTCATCAAAGCCATACGACGCAAACAAACCATGGCTCTCCGCAAAACAGAACCACGAATGGCCATCGAGAACAACACCTGGCTCCACCTCGCCTACAACAGCAACCAGCAAATGGTCTACTGCCTGATGCGCATGTGCGAACCATGCTACGAACACGTCGACAACAACTTCGCCCCACTCTCCCCCGAACTTAAACAACAATTCCTCCCTCTCCGCGACGAAGTACTCGACCTCTTCCAGCACAGCCTCGACCTCATCAACACCGACGACTACGACACCACCGTCAACGTGCGCAACGACGGCGACGAAACCAAGGCCAAAATATCACAAATGCGCAAAGACCTCATCTCACACATCCACGAAGACATGGACG
Organism: uncultured Marinilabiliaceae bacterium; assembly: GCA_964588595.1. GTDB lineage: Bacteria > Bacteroidota > Bacteroidia > Bacteroidales > Marinilabiliaceae > W3P20-009. The sequence continues at coordinate 160 of CAZPPW010000050.1, read as the reverse complement.
CCTACTCCGTCATCTTCGTCTACCTCAACATGCTCCAAGAAACACAAGAGATGATCTCCTCCCTCCGACACAACCTCCGCGCACTCCGCAAAATCGAACGCGAAATCTAACGTCACACTCCAAACCCACCATCGCCCCTACAGTTGTACAGACGATGTCC
>CAZPPW010000049.1:0-14152 GCA_964588595.1 uncultured Marinilabiliaceae bacterium | reverse complement strand
ACGCCGCAAGGCGTGCCAAAACCCACAGTTGTACAGACGATGTTCACATCGTCTCTACGCCGTAAGGCGTGCTAACCCCACGCCCGCACCCCACAGTCGGCGTAAAGACGTTGCCCGCAACGTCTCACATCCTTCCTACCCCCAAAAAACAAGCGGCCCTCACCACGAGGGCCGCCCTTATGATAAAAATGTTACAGCCAGTCTACTTCATCACGCCATCCACAAACACCACCACCTCGGCATCCTTATACTGGCTCGTGACACCATTCTCCCGCATAAACTCCTGCGCCTCACTCTCCGTGCCAAACGGCACCACGATATACCTGTATCGACCGTCATAGCAATACTCCAACACCTTCTTGCCACCCATCTCCACGGGCATATCCAGAGGCTCCTTGCTCTTCGTCAGGCTCACCGCCGCCACACGCCCACGCATAACGTTAGCCGCCGAGTTCACATCAGAGAAATAGACCTGCTTGCCACCAAACTTTATGGCCGAGACATTCACATATCTGCTTGGGTTCAACCTCACGTCCACCAACAACCGGTTCAGGTTCTCCGTGGCCGCCACGATATTCTCATACAGCCGCTTGTCATTTGCCATCTGGGCTATGTTGCCATCAGCGGCCAACAGCTCCTGCGTCGTGCCTATCAGCGTGTCCAACCGCGTCACAGCGTCACCAAGACCCGCCCCGGCCAACTCCTGCGACAAGCGTGCCATGCTCGCCATTATCGTGTCTATCCTCCCCGTCTGACCGTTAAGCGACGTCATAAGCCCCTCAGCCGACTTCAACGCCCCACTTGCCGAGCCGGTAGCCGCCGTCATGACCGCCAAGTTGCGGCTCACAGTCTCTATATTCTCCATAGCCACGCTCATGCGACGTATCATCTCATCCAGATACGCCCTGTTGCGCACATCGAGCACACTGTCAATATCGCGCATCACGACATCCGCGCTACGCATCAGCGCCGTGGCATCGTCCTTCACGGGCATAAGCTCATCGAGCATACCCCCCTTCACACCCGAGGCTATCGAGTCGCCCGAACCCGCCATGTCACTGCTCACACCCAGCACTATCTCCACACCCTTGCCACCAAGCAGATCGGTGCTCACTATCCACGCCTTGCTGTCCACCGGCACGCCTATGTTCTTCTCAAGCCCCAGCGTCACGCAAAAGAGCTTATGCGGGTCTGTGGCACTCTGGTCTATATCGACATCCGTCACCGACCCCACCTTGAAGCCCTTATACATCACAGGGCTCGAGTCCGTCAGCCCGTCCACATTGGCGTAATACGCCTTCAGCGTAGCGCCCGACGTGAATATGTTGCGCCCCTTCAGATAGTTCAGCCCAATGCACAATATGGCGAACGCCACAACGGCGAACACGCCTATCTTGATGTTCCTCTTTTTCTCTGCGTTCATTGTCTATTTCTTTAGTCGCTTCTTTGCCGCACGCACCGAAATACGCTCCTTGCCATCGTAGGCCACGACAAAGCAGTCGGGATACTTCTCCTTCAACCCGTCCTTCACCTTCTCCACCTCGTCCACGCTCTTGCATATCCCCACCATATACCTCGTCACACCCTTCACCACCTCACGACTTTGAGGCCCATAGCCCAACGTGTCTATCACCTGGGCTTTGCTCGCCGCCGCCACCTGCACCCTGAAGTTCACACCCTCGGGCCACAGCTCCACCTTCGGCTTTTTCTCCTCATGACGCATCACCGCCACACGCCCGTCATACTCCTCCTTGAAACTCTTTATAGCGCCGTATATAGCCCCCGCCAACGCCACAGAACCCGTGTCGCTCGCCATATACGCCTCCTCCGCCCTATTGCTTATGAACCCAAGCTCTATAAGCACACTCGGCATCGGCACCTGACGGAGCACCAAGAATCCCGCCTGCTTGACACCCCTGTCGGCACGCCCCTTGCTCTCGAAACCCTTCTGCACAAGCACCGCCATATCGATGCTCTTGTTGATATAGTCCGACTGCATGCCGGCGAAGGTTATCACCGACTCGGGTTGCGACGGGTCAAAGCCCTCATATTTGCTCGTATAGTCCTCCTCGAGGGTGATGACGGAGTTCTCCTTCTGCGCCACCTCCAAGTTCTCTTTCGACCTGTGCTGACCCAGCAGGAACGTCTCCGACCCGTAGACCGTCTTGTTCTTCGACGAGTTGGCATGTATCGACACGAATATGTCCGCCGAGTTCTTTATGGCGAACTCCGCACGCTCATTAAGCGGCACGAACGTGTCGTCGTCTCGCGTATACGCCACCTTCAGGTCGGGTATGCTGTCGTTGAGCATCTTGCCCAACTTGAGCGACACATTCAGCACGACATTCTTCTCCCTGAACTTGCTCCCTATGGCACCTGGGTCTTTACCACCATGCCCCGGGTCTATAACAATGGTGGTCAACTTCTTGCCACCCGACGATGCCACATCCTGGCCATACGCCACGACCGAGCCGAACGCCACTGCGGCGACCAGCCCATATCTTACGATTCCGCTTAAGCGAACTAACATCTCTCTGCTTTTGTCCGTTATCTTTCCTCGCAAAAATACGCATTTCCATCCAATAGGTTACCTCAATCCCCAACAAATCAACTAGTAGCAAAGGTCGATTTGCGCATACTTATAAAATATACCCTCTCAGACTTAATTCGTTCCGCAAGTCATTGTCCGCCTAAGTTGATATTCAAACCATCTCCAACTGTCATTGCGCTTTTGTCTGCTTCACCAATCCTGTTGCTTCACCCACGCCAACTATATAAACCAGTTGCCGCGCACGTGTTATCGCCACATACAGTAATGAGCGCTTAGAGGAAAGATACTCCTTCTGAGCCACTTTGTCCATGCCTGCGAATGGGTAGCCTGCCGACACCTTAGATGGCATAAGGAGCTATACTTGCCGAGTATGATGCCGAAGACGCTACGTCGTGCAAGTATAGCTCCCAAAATTCAAATGGGCTCTATGGTATAGAGTGTAGAGAGGTTGGGAAGGCTGAGGTTAAATGCCGTCTTCCCCTTCCATATCTTCCTCCCAAGACTCCGAGCAACGGAGACGGAAACCTATCAAAGCTGGTGTCCTATCTTCAAACACGTAAGCTTCGGGAGCATCCTCACGGTACGAAACACGGCAGTAAGCCTCTCTGCTGGTGCAGTTGCCACCACGTAGCACGTAGCCATGATCGTTTTCGTTCTTCCAATAGGTGCACCATTCCGCAAGGTTGCCACTCATATCGTAGATGCCCAACTCGTTAGGCTTCTTTGTGGCCACATCATAGCCGTGGTAAACGATATTACCCTCTTCGTTCCAAGCGACATCAGAGAGAGTGTTGCTGCCGCTATAAATGTAGTGCTTGGAGTTGTTGCCTCCTCGTGCTGCGAACTCCCACTCTTCCTCGGTGGGGATGAAGAAGATATTGCCGACCATAGCCCCCAAGTCCTCGAAGAAAGACTCCAAGTCAGCTTGCGACACGTTGTCGACGGGCTTATTGAGGTCATTCTCGTCCAACCCTGCGGGGTAGTTACCCGTCACTGCCTTCCAGAGGGCAACGGTCACTTCTGTCTTACCGATATAGTAATTATAGCCGATCGTAACCTCATGGGCTGGCTTCTCGCAATCTTCGGCATCTTTCACATCTGGAGACGCACCCATGGTAAAGATGCCACCCTTGACCAAAGCGAAGTCGTAGCGGACGCCATTAAGCGTGAGTATACCGTTCTCGAATGTATTCTCTTGTGAGTCGCCTTCGGACGCGCCTTGCTCGGCTTGGGTCTCTGTCGCATCAGCCGTTTTTTCCGTCTGCGCGGCTGGCTCTGTTGTCTCGGCCGCAGGTGCATTCTCAGTGGCTCCTGTTTTGGCGTTGTTGGAGCAAGCCATGAGACTACATGCGGCCACTAACGACATCAATGTTGCCTTCATAAGGAATTATGTGGTTTTCTGTTATGGTTACTCGGTGATACAGAGGCGGAGGCCAATGGTGGGCGACCCTTCTTCGGGAGACCAGATCTGCCGACACATACCGAAGTTAGACGCAACATCGCCCCAGCAATGACCACGAACCACACGAGAGTAGCCTTCCGAAGGGCCTTGGGGATCTGTTTGGTCACCAACAACAACATCACTTCCTGCCCAATCGTTGCACCATTCCGCAACATTGCCATCCATATCGTAGAGACCAAGTTCGTTAGGCTTCTTCATAGCGACCTCGTGAGAAGCGCTTTCGCTATTGTCGGCATACCATGCCACCTCGTCGAGATTGTCGCTTCCGGCGTGCTTGAAATTCTTGGAGCCGTTACCACCACGTGCGGCAAACTCCCACTCTGCCTCAGTAGGCAAGCGGAAGGTTTTGCCCGTTGCCGCATTGAGCTTGCTGATGAAAGTTTGGCAGTCATTCCACGAAACGTACGACACTGGCAGTTTGTCGCCCTCGGTGAACGAAGGGTTGCTACCCATCACAGCTTTCCACAGGGCTTGTGTCACCTCGGTCTTGCCCATGAAGTAGTTCTTGGTCAGTGTCACCTCATGCTCGGCAGTTATGTTTTGGAACCCCACCTCATCTTCTGGGATACCCATTGTGAACTTTCCGGCATCGACCTTTGCGAACTCATAGCGCAAATCGTTCACAGTCAACACGCCATCAGCGAACGAAGCCTTGACCTCGGATGTGGTCTGCGTGCTTTCAGAGTTGTTACTTGCCTGTTGGCTATTGCCACAAGCCATAAAAGAACATGCTGTCATCAACGTTACTATTAAATTCTTCATCTATGGAAATTATTATTACTCGGATATGACAAGACGGAACCCTACAGGGGTGTCAATCTCTCCCTCATCTACCCCAGAACGGTATGTGATGCGGCAGTAGTCTTCGTCAAAGTTGCCACCACGCACTGCACGACTTGGATAGTCGTCCTTGGAACTGCTTGGGCCAGCAGGGTCGGTCTGTGCGTCGCTACTATAAATCCCCCACCAGTCGCTACAACATTCAGCCACGTTGCCGCTCATGTCGTAGAGGCCCAACTCGTTAGGCTTCTTTGTGGCCACCTCGTGATTTGGCTGGTCAGGGTCGTAGAGCCATGCCACTTCTTCGAGAGTGTTGCTGCCGCTGTATAGGTAATTTTCCGACTTGTTGCCACCACGTGCCGCAAACTCCCACTCTGCCTCGGTGGGTAGGCGGAAGCTCTTGCCCGTGAGCTCATTAAGCTTCTTGATGAACTCCTGACATTGAATATGGGTCAGGTAGGTAGCTGGCAATTTGGCAGGTTGCTCCTTAACCTCCACGAAGTCGCCGTTGTCATTTGGTTGCGGAGGATAGCTACCCATCACAGCCTTCCAGAGACCCCAGGTGACCTCGGTTTTGCCAATCTGGTAGTTGTGCGTTAGCGTCACTTTATGGGCGGGCATCTCTTGAGTGCATACGCCAGGAGTCTCGGACGTGGCACCCATGGTGAAAGTCCCAGCCTCGACGAGCGCAAACTCATAGCGTACGCCTTGGAGAGTGAGGATTCCACTTTGGAAGCCATCCGCAGGTGTGCTTTGTTCAGCCTCAGCCACCGTAGTGTCGGCAGTCTGCTGCTTCTGGCTATTGCCACACGCCACCAAGAGGCATGTAGACAATAGTGCTATCGCTGATTTGTTCATATTTATAAGTACTTAATATTTGGCTACTTAATGAGAACGAGGCGCAGACCGAGCACAGAGTCGCTCCAATCGGGAGAGGAGTTGGTGCGAGCCGCGACAGGCCACTCCGGGCTAATGCAACTACCACCACGCTTCACGCGATAAGCATCGGAGACTTCCGATCCACCCAGCGGGTCAGTCTGGTCAGCACCGTCATATTCGTATTCAGCGTCGGCACACCACTCGAACAGGTTGCCCGTCATGTCGTAGACACCCAACTCGTTGGGCTTCTTTGTGGCCACATCCTGAGCTACATCGTCAGAGTTGTTGGTATACCAACCCACCTCATCGATGTTGTTGCTACCACTAAACTTGAACTTGCCCGACTTGTTGCCACCACGTGCCGCAAACTCCCACTCAGCCTCGGTAGGCAGGCGGAAGGTCTTGCCCGTGAGCTCGTTAATCTTCGTGATGAACTTCTGGCAATCGTTCCACGACACGAATGCCATAGGCTTATTATCGGTGTCTACATTCTGGTCATAGCCCGCATAGCTGCCCATCACAGCTTTCCAAAGGCCACGGGTGACCTCCGTCTTGCCAATATAGAAATCGTTGGTGAGCGTCACCTTGTGGGCTGGCCTCTCGGACGAATAGTAGTTCTCATCGTCGAGCTGCATCTCGGGAGTCGCACCCATGGTGAATGAACCCGCCTCTACCAACGCCATCTCAAAGGAGACGTTGCCGACAGTCACAACTTCTGTGACGTTCTTACTGCCACCTGAGCATGCGCCAAGAAGGCATGCAGCGGCCAATGACACGAATACTGGTTTCATTATATAATTTAGTTTAGGATTATATCTATAAGATTGTTAGGCTCGTATCAGAACCGTGAGCCTGCGCCACCACCACCAAAACCGCCACCACCGAAACTGCCGCCACCCGACGACCCTGAACCTCCCGACGAACCGCTACTGCCAACGTGGTAAGTGGAGACCTCGTCACGTTCCTCAGTATGACCGCACTTGGAACAGACATATACGACATGGTGACATTTCTCCCACTTTCCTCTGCCCAAGTATTTCTCGTACAACTTCTGCTTTGACTTAGCTTTCAGTGAACGTTTATTGCACCGTGGGCAAATCTTGGGGCGTGAATCATACCATACTATCAAGACGAGAAGGAGTACAGGGAACGATATAACAGCGCAAAATAAACCTATGAAATCAAGCCAAGTCCAATCTTCCTCCGCCTCCACCACCATCGAGCCGTCAAGATGCCCTTGCAAAGCCTTCATGCCTTCAAGCATACCCTTATCCCATTCATCCTTGCTGAAATATGGATTCATGCTTTCCTCCTGTATCCGCCGGCATATAGCGTCGGTGAGAGTGCCTTCAAGACCATAGCCGGTGACAAACTGTATGCAACGTTGCTGCGTGGAGAGCAACACGACAAGTCCGTTGTCCGTCTCCTTCTTTCCCACGCCATATTTCTGCCCCACCTCCAACGCGAACTGGTAGCAATCGCCACCATCAATGTCCGTCAGGGCCATCACTACCGTCTCAATACCCGTGGATTTTTCCAAGGCATAGAGCATGGAGTCGATAGTCACCACCGTCAACGAAGAAAGTATAGTATCAGGATTACAGACGTATCTCGTAGCGTCCTCCAGGTGCACCATCCGCACCTCATCTACCTTGTAGACCTTAGCATGCCCCACGAACGGGAACATAAGCATACAGGCCACCAGCAAAGCAATAAGCCTCATTATGAATGCTCGATTTAAGTTAGCTGATCTCGTCACCACCCTTTGCGGGGGACTTAGATTCAGGGGCAAACCTATATAAAAAAATCGAGACAAAAGAATTTTTAAGAGAAAAAATGTGCTGACATGGTGGATGGGACTTCGACGCTTAGTCCTCCGACTGTTTAGCCCTAACTCCTCCAAAACTCCTACCAAACTCCTACAATGATTATTCAACGAAGCATAAATGAAGCATGCCCGAAGCATCACGACCCATTCCCATTTCCTCGTGAGATTCCAAAAATTTCCCTCAACCCCGATTTTTCACCAATTCAACACCTTTCCTACAAATTTCACCAACACGCCAACCTCCCGCATCGCCCATTTTTCGGTCGTGAGTGTGACGAATACCCCCACCTTTCATTTCCTTTAAGTATAAACAAAAATACCATCACAGCGCCGCAATAAGAGACACTTTGAGGCGTAGGGCATAGTGATGACTGGGAGACGGGTTTAGGCTTCGGAAATGGGGCTTAATTTTTTTTTGACTATCTTAGCCGCGCCAACAAAAGCACCTTCGATGAGCAAGAAGAAAGTCCTCTACGTGATAAACCCGCACTCGGGTGTAGGACGGAAGTCGACAATTGAGAAGGAGATTAAAGTTCGGACCGACACCGACAAAATCGACTTCGACATCGTATATACCACCCACCGCGGGCACGCCACCGAGTTAGCCACGCGCTCCCGCAACGTGCTCGACGCCGTGATAGCCGTGGGAGGCGACGGGACAGTCAACGAGGTGGGAACAGGCCTTATAGGGTCGCGCACCGCCCTGGGCATAATACCTTGCGGCTCGGGCAACGGACTGGCCCGCGAACTCGACATCCCCCTGCGCACATCGTCAGCCATAGACGTCATAAACGAGCTCGACATGCGCAAAATCGACACCCTGAAGGTGGCCAACCGCTACTCCCTCAATGTGGCGGGCATAGGTTTCGACGCCTACATAAGCCATCTCTTCGCCAACAAGAAAACACGCGGACCGCTGCAATATATGAACCTCATAGCCAAAGAGTTCCCCGTCTATAAGCCCGCCAGCTACGTCCTCGACCTCGGCGGAGACATATTCCAGCGCACCGCCTTCCTCATCAGCTTCGCAAACTCAAGCCAGTGGGGCAACAACATACACATCGCCCCAAACGCATGCCTCGACGACGGACTTATGGACGTGTGCATGGTGTCAGAATTCCCCAACATGGCGATACCTTCACTCATCATATCTCTCTTGTCGCAATCAATAGACTCCAACAAATACGACGAGATGATACGGGCGTCGCACGTCACACTGCACAACGACGAGGAACTGTGGGGCCATGTGGATGGCGAGCCAGTGATATTGCCGCCACACGCCTCGATAGAGGTGATACCATTGTCACTCAACGTGATAACGCCCACCGAAGAGTATTTCGAGAGCCAGCGTTTCACGCCAGCCAAACTGCACGAGCAGATAAAAACAACCAGCGCACAGATAATCAACCGCGTCAAAGAAACCTCTAACGAGATAAAACAAATATTCACAGAGAAATAACTTTGACGTTGGCAGCAAAAATCTTAACTTTGCAACGTATCGCCTTTTGTCCGAAACAACAACAGACACGACCAACGGGCGCGGTTTTAAACAAGAAAAAGTTCTTACCACAATGTTAAGCAGAAGACTGATAAGGGTGAAGGTTATGCAAACCCTCTACTCCCTCATCGAGCAGGGCAACCTCAACCTGAATGACGCCGACAAACAGCTCCAACACAGCATCGCCAAGAGCCAAGAGCTCTACCACCTCATTTTGCAGCTCCCTTCGGCTGTGCGCCGCCTTGCCGCAAAGAAAATAGAAATAGGAAGGTCAAAGCTCAGGCCCACTCCCGCCGAGCTCAACCCTAATATGCGGTTCGCCAACAACAGGCTCATACTCCAACTCGAGGAGAACGAGCAACTCAATAAGGTCATCGAGACCGAAGGCAACACATGGTCGCAAGATGAGACCGTGATCAAGACCATCTTCTCAAAACTGTCGCACACCGAGGCCTACAACAAGTACATGGACGCCGTCGACGACACATTCGAGATAGACAAGTCGTTCGTGCTGAGGTTCTTGGGCAAAGAGCTGCCAAAGATGGCGTTCTTCTTCCAGGCCCTCGAGCTCAAGAGCGTGTTCTGGAACGACGAGGCGGAGTTCATGATCAGCATGGCCATGAAGACCATCAAGGACTTCGACGGCAATAATGGCGCAAGCGTGGAGCTCATGCCGCTCTACAAGGACCAAGACGACATAGACTTCACCAACAAGCTCTTGCAACGCAGCATTCTCGAGAAGGACAGCACCATGGAGCTCATCAAGAAATATTCCAAAAACTGGGACGCCGACCGCGTGGCTCTGATGGACATCATCTTGATAGACATGGCGATAGCCGAGATGACAACTATGGTGAACATACCCATCAAGGTGACACTCAACGAGTATATCGAGATATCCAAGTTCTACTCTACCGACAAGAGCAACAGCTACATCAACGGTCTCCTGGAGAAGATAGTCCGTCAGCTCGTCGAGGAGAAGAAGATCAATGAGGCGCAACTCTTTTAATATCCCGACCAAGAGCCACACGATGCGCCACCTCGGCCGCGTATTGTGCCTGGCGATGATATTGGCGGCGGCCGCACTCACGGGATGCGGTTGCAGTCAGACATCCGCCACGCCCGACGCCACGCAGCCCACCCTCGCCGACGACGCTTGCATCATCGCCGACACCACCTTCCTCAACATAGGCGAAGTGGGATATGCCGACATTCTGTCGCTCGGCAGCAGGCTCAGCAACCGAGGCTCCAAAACGGTCAACATAATGACAGTCGACACCGACTGCTCGTGCATCACTGCCGTCCCCGAGCGTGAGGATATAGCCCCAGGAGAAAGCGTCAAGCTGAACATCGAGTTCGACACACGTGGCAACTTTGGCAGGCAATATCACCTGATAGACATCAAGACAGACAACGGCCAGAACATCAAAATATGTATCTTCGCCGATATAGCAGACCCTAATTAACAGAAACACATAAACATCATGAATTTCAACATTATTATCGACGCTGCTACGACGGCCACACCAACTGCACCACAGGGTGCCGGTTCTGGCCTTATAAGCTTTCTCCCACTCATCCTCATCATCGTGGTTTGCTACTTCCTGATGATACGCCCACAGCAAAAGAGGCAGAAGGAGCTCAACAAGATGCGCGAGGCTCTCAAGGCTGGCGACCGCGTAGTGACCACCAGCGGCCTTATGGCCAAGGTGCACGAGGTTAAGGACAACTACGTGGCTCTCGAGATTCAGAGCGGCGTGATCGCCAAGTTTGACAAGGCTGCCATCATGACAGTCGAGAACGCCAATTCAGATAAGAAGTAACAGCAAAGCGCTGCCGAGCCTCCACACTCTCCCTCCCCACCAGCGAAACAAGACAAGCATCCCGGAGGCGCAATGCCTTTAGGGATGCTTTTTTAACACCACAACACTAAAACCACACCACCACCATGGCCTCGGAAGAGAGGGTTCTACCCGAATACTACAAAACACTAAAAGTCAAAGAGGGCAACTATATACCCACGGGCGACTATATGACCTGCGGCACAGACGACCCTCACGCCCATCTGCTGCCCATCAAGAAGATATACGACGTCAATGTCGACGCCAACTATCCCTACGTGGACAACTCATTCAAATTCAAGTTCTTCAACTTCCTCTATTACTTCCAGGCGCGGTTTGTGGTAGACCCGCTGAACCGTCTGCGCTATGGCTTCCGCCTCAAGGGCATGGAGAACCTGAAGAAGTATAAGGAGCAGCTGAAGGGGGGAGCGTTGACCATCTGCAACCATGTGTTCCGTTGGGACATGTGCGGCATTCTGAAGGTGTGCGGTTGGCGTCAATTGCGTTTCCCTATATTCCGTGGTCAGATGGCGGGTAAGGACCGCGACCGCATGGTCTATACGGGTGGCGTGCCTATACCCGAGAAACTGTCAGACCTGAGGCATTTCTACAGGGCGTTCGACTACTATCACGAGCATGGGTTCTGGATGCACTTCTTCCCCGAGGAGAGCCGCTGGCAGTTCTACACGCCGATACGCCCATTCAAGAAGGGCGCGTTCATCATGGCCGAAAGATATAATGTGCCGATAATACCTATGGCCTACTCGTATCGTGAGCGCAAAGGTATACTCAAACTCTTCGGCAAGGAGGCGTGCGTGACACTCAATGTGGGCGAGCCTATCTTCCCCGACCCCGCACTCAAAGGGCAACGTAGCGCATCGATAGACGATTTGCGCCGGCGCACACACGAGGCTTGCGTGCGACTTGCCGGCATAGAGAACAACCCGTGGACTTATAACCAGACAGAGAAGTAAGATGACAATCAAGTGCTTCTGCTTCAACATGATGTCGGAAAACACCTACGTGGTGTACGACGACACAAAAGAGTGCGCCATAATAGACTGCGGCTGCAACGACGATGAGGAGCGCAACGCCCTCGACTCCTTCATCAGCGCAAACGGCCTGAACGTCAAGCATGTGCTCTGCACGCACTTCCACCTTGACCACACATTTGGCAACGCGTACGCACTGGAGCGGTATAAGGTGCAGGCGGAGGCCAATGAGTCGGAGCGCATACTTGCGGAGATGGTGCATTATCAGGCAGTAGCGTTTGGGCTGGCGGACGACGAGATTAATATACCGACGCCGCTATTCACCTTGTCGGACGGTGCGGAAGTGACCTTCGGCAACACGTCGCTCAAAGTCATAGCCACGCCAGGTCATTCACCTGGCAGCATCTCGCTATATTCGGCGAAGGAGTCGTTGCTATTCTCGGGCGACACGATTATGCGCGGCGCGTTTGGGGCGGTGAACCTGCCAGGAGGGCGTCTGCCCAAGATTGTGAAGTCTATCACGCAAAAGATATTCGCCTTGCCCGAGGAGACGGTGATATACCCCGGTCATGGGCCAACAACGACGGTAGGCCAGGAGAAGGCCACCAACCCGATATGGCAATACGCAGGAAAATAGGTGTCGCAGGGATGATATATTTGCATATTGTAGCATAATTTCATAACTTTCTCACTGTAAAGATAGGAGGCGCGGCAAAGAGCAACGCCTTATAGTCAACCTTATAAATATCACAACATCACGTTATGCTGACAAAACAGGACGCACAGGACCTCGAGAAGAGAGGTAAGACTCTGCAAGAGACAGAGGAGCAGCTCCAGATGATAGCCCGCGGCTTCGCCCCCGCAGCCGTAAGACGTGCCGCCACGATAGGCGACGGTATAGTCAAGTTTACCGACGAGGAGGTGCGAGCCCTCGTGAAGGATTATGACGCGCAGCTTGCCGCAGGCCTCAAAGTGGCCAAGTTCGTGCCGGCATCGGGCGCGGCAAGCCGTATGTTCAAGCCTCTGCACCAATATCTCGGCGCATCGGAGGAGGAGCAGGCGAAGATGAATGGTGAGGAGCCATGGGCTACATTCTTTGGCAAACTTGACAATTTCGCCTTTGCGGAGAAACTCAAGGCACTGAAGCCGAAGGACAGGAAGGAGCTCGTGTCGCTTGTGCTTGCCGACAATGGCCTGGCATACGGTAGTCATCCAAAGGGTCTTGTGGCATTCCACAAATATGCCGACGGGACGGTCCGCACGGCAGCCGAGGAGCACCTGGCCGAGGCGGAGGCGTATTGCATGTCAAACGGCAAGAGCCATGTGCACTACACGGTGCCAGTGGGCATGGAGGAGTCGTTTCGCAAGACCCTCGCCCCGATGCTCGCCGCACTTGGCAACAAGATAGAGGTCTCATACAGTGTGCAGCCCCCCGCCACGGATGTGCCAGCCCTGACGCTTGACGGGCAGCCAGCACGCGACAAGGAGGGGCACCTGGTGTTCCGTCCCGGCGGGCATGGGGCTCTCATCGGCAACTTGGGCAATATCGATGCGGACGTGGTATTCGTGAAGAATATCGACAACGTGTCGCACGGGAGGATACTCCCCGAGTCTGCGGTGTGGAAGAAGGTCATCGGCGCACAAGGGCTCAGCCTGAAGCGCAAGATTGACGACCTGCTGCGCCGTATTGACAAGAATGACGCGGAGGCGGTGACGGAAGCATTGGCTCTCATTGAGGAGACGTTTAAGGCTAAGGCACCTGCGGGAGCTGATAAGCGTGCTTTCGCCATGAAGTTCCTGAACCGTCCGCTACGCGTGTGCGGCATGGTGAAGAATGAGGGTGAGCCTGGAGGCGGCCCGTTCTGGGTTGAGGGGAAGGATGGCATATTGTCGCTCCAGATTGTCGAGAGTGCGCAGATGAATCTTGACGACCAGACAGTGAAAGGGATTGTGGCAGGCAGCACACATTTCAACCCAGTGGATTTGTTCTGTTGCCTGAAGGATCGCAATGGCAAGCGTTATAACTTGGCAGATTTTGTCGACCCCGAGGCGGGATTCCAGACGCACAAGAGTGTGAACGGTGTGGACGTGACGGGCATGGAGCTACCAGGTTTGTGGAATGGCGCAATGGCCAAGTGGCTGACCTTGTTTGTCGAGGTGCCGGTCTTGACGTTCACGCCGGTTAAGACGGTGATGGATTTGTTGCGCCCGGTGCATCAGATGGAGTAACATTCCGATAGGACGATTTATAGGCGTCGGGAGCTTGCTCCTGACGCCTTTTCATTTCTTAGGGCACTTGCAATTATCAGGATTTATTGTTA
>CAZPPW010000048.1:0-14233 GCA_964588595.1 uncultured Marinilabiliaceae bacterium | reverse complement strand
AATGCGGATGCGTACCCAAACTCACTGTCGGAGTTCCAGTTGTACAGACGATGCCTGCATCGTCTCGAAGCTGCCGCCGCAGGCGGGTTGAACAACCCTACCGCCGTATGCGTACCATAACCTCACGGTCGCACTAACTGCAATGAACTGACAGTCAGATGTAGAGACGTTGCTTGGAACGTCTCACATACTTCCTAACCTACATTTTGAACTGACGCTCGCAACCACGCATGTAGAGACGTTCGCCCGCGGCGTCTCCCTTAACGCCATAGGCGTACTCAAACCTACTGTCGGAGGTCCAGTTGTACAGACGATGCTCGCATCGTCTCGATGCTGCCGCCGCAGGCGGGTTGAAAACCCCTACCGCCGTATGCGCACGATAACCCACACTCGCACTAACCGCGAGGAACTTGCAGTCTGGTGTAAAGATGTTGCCTGGAACGTCTCTCCCTGCCCCTGCGTTTCAACTCACTCACAAAACATTCTCGCCCCGCCAGGATCATTCTGGCAGGGCGAGACACCGTTTCTAATTCTCTTAATAGTTATTCGCCTTGACCTCAAAGTAGCTCTGTGGGTGAGCGCAGACTGGGCAGCGTTCTGGCGCTTGCTTGCCGATAACGACGTGGCCACAGTTGCGGCATATCCACACGCAGTCGCCCTCTTTCGAGAACACCACTGCATCCTCGATGTTCTTGAGTAGTTTGCGGTATCGCTCTTCGTGCTCCTTCTCTATGGCTGCCACGCCGCGCATCTGCTCCGCAATCTCGTGGAAGCCCTCTTCATCGGCCTCACGTGCCATGCGCTCGTACATGTCAGTCCACTCAAAGTTCTCACCGTCAGCTGCGTCTTTGAGGTTGTCAGTGGTGGTGGGTACTTTGCCGCCATGCAGTGCTTTGAACCATAGCTTGGCATGCTCCTTCTCGTTGGCTGCTGTCTCCTCAAATATGGCAGCCATCTGCTCATAGCCGTCTTTGCGGGCCTGCGATGCGTAGAAGGTGTACTTGTTGCGAGCCTGACTCTCGCCTGCGAAGGCCTCCCAGAGGTTCTTCTCTGTCTTTGTACCTTTTAGTTCTTTCATGGTTGTGCGTTCTTTTGGTTGATACTTAGTGATCAAGAGGGTGAATTTCATCGTCCCTCCTTTCGCAAATATATCTATTAGTTTGACGCAACCATTAATCAATCAGTAATTTATATTAATTATATCGAATGCGACATTATATCTCCCCTCTAACCCCCACCGACTCAATCTCCACGCCTATTGGTGGGGCGATTTTGCGTACACGAACCCATCCACCAAGGAGCCCTTGATTGGTGAACTGTTGGCGTAGTTGGTGGGTTATATCCTCCACGAGACTTTCAAGGAGGTGGTGTGGGGTGTCCATTACCTGTTTGATGACGAGGCAAACGTCGACATAGTTCAGCGCATGATGAATATCGTCAGATTTGGCTGGTCGTGTGGCATCGATACGAATGTCAGCATCAACAATGAACTGGCCTCCTACTATGCGCTCTTCGTCATAGCAACCGTGGCGGGCATATATGCTGATATTGCGAAGTTCTATGGTCATCTCTTTCATGGTTATCCTGTGTTGAGGTTTGCATCGCGAATATAATCCATTCTTTATCTGGGAGTGGCTGGGCTTGCAAATCAATGCCATATTCGTTAATTTTGAATTGCGGATGTGTTCCGCAACCTTAACCCATTGGATTCATGACAGATCAATTAGCCGATACGCAACCCAAGACTGAGGGAGCGGGCAATTTCATCATACAGAAGATAGAGGCCGACCTTAAGGAAGGCAAAAATGGAGGCCGTGTGCAGACGCGGTTCCCGCCAGAGCCTAACGGTTACCTCCACATTGGTCATGCCAAGGCTATTGCCCTCGATTTTGGCGTAGCGCAGCGTTATGGCGGAGTATGCAACCTTCGTCTCGATGACACCAACCCCACGAAGGAGGGCAACGAGTATGTTGAGGCCATCAAGGAGGATATACAGTGGCTTGGATTTAAATGGGGTAATATCTTCTACGCCTCAGATTATTTTCAGCAACTATGGGATTTTGCTGTGGAACTCATCAAGCAGGGTCGTGCATACGTTGATGAGCAGACGGCCGAACAGATTGCCGAGCAGAAAGGCACCCCAACTCAGGCTGGCACACCATCACCATATCGAGACCGCCCCATAGAGGAAAGTTTGGCGTTGTTTGAGCAGATGAACAGCGGCAAGATGGAGCCTGGCAAGATGGTGCTGCGTGCTAAGATCGACATGGCGAACCCAAATATGCACTTCCGCGACCCTATTATATACCGAGTGCTGAATGTGCCGCATATCCGCACTGGAAATAAGTGGAACGCATACCCGATGTACGATTTTGCGCACGGTCAAAGCGACTATTTCGAGGGCGTGACCCATTCCCTATGTACGCTCGAGTTTGTTGTCCACAGACCCTTATATGATCTTTTCGTCGACTGGCTGAAAGAGACCCGTGGTGAGGACTTGAATGACAACAGGCCTCGTCAGACTGAGTTCAACAAGCTCAACCTGAGCTATACGCTGATGAGCAAGCGCAATCTGCTCGCCCTCGTGAAGAATGGTCTTGTGAGTGGCTGGGACGACCCACGAATGCCAACTATATGCGCTTTCCGTCGTCGTGGTTATAGCCCTCAGAGCATCATCTCGTTCATTGATAAGATCGGATACACTACTTTCGACGCTCTCAATGAGTTCTCGCTATTGGAAAGTGCCGTGCGTGAGGATCTTAATAAGCGTGCTACTCGAGTGTCAGCCGTATTGAACCCTGTGCGCCTCGTCATCACGAACTATCCTGAGGGTCAGATTGAGATGATGGATGCGCAGAATAACCCCGAAGCCCCAGAGGAGGGAAGCCATAAGATTGCTTTCGGGCGTAACCTATGGATGGAGCGTGAGGATTTCATGGAGGATGCTCCTAAAAAGTTCTTCCGTATGACTCCAGGTGGTGAGGTTCGCCTCAAGAACGCCTATATCGTACGCTGCACAGGTTGCAAAAAGAACGCCGAGGGGGAGATTGAGGAGATATATTGCGAATATGACCCTCAGAGCAAGAGTGGCATGCCTGGTGCGGATCGTAAGGTCAAAGGCACTCTTCATTGGGTATGCGCCGACAAGTGCCAGAAGGCTGAGGTGCGGTTGTACGACCGTCTCTGGAAGGTGGAGAACCCTCGTGACGAGATGGCGGCTATCATTGACCAACAGGGATGTGAGCCAGTGGAGGCCATGAGGCAGATCATCAACCCCGACTCACTGCATCTGCTTACTGAGTGCTATGTGGAGGATTTCGCCGCAGAGCAAAAGCCTCTATCATATTTGCAGTTCCAGCGCATTGGGTATTTCAATGTAGATCCCGACTCGAATACTGCTGGTCATCCTGTGTTCAATAAGACCGTGGGTCTGAAAGATAGTTGGGCTAAAGCGGCAAAGTAAGGAGTACGCATTAAAACCACACTCTATATTTTCGCCGCCCGCTGGGTAATATCCTGCGGGCGGTTGCTTTTATTATATCCAGTAATATTTAATTTGCATTTACTAACAATTATCGCTATGTTTGTGCTATCATCTTTCTATGCCCCACAAAACAATGACCCATATTTACGACACACAAGATCTCCTCGCCGATCAACGTTATCTGCGACTTTTGGCCGAGAAATTCCCCAATATCTCCGCTGCGGCGACAGAGATTGTCAACCTACAAGCGATACTAAGTTTGCCGAAGGGAACTGAGCATTTCCTTTCCGACTTACATGGAGAAAGCACGGCATTTCGGCATGTGCTGAAGAATGCGTCGGGTGTGATACGACGAAAAGTCGACGATCTCTTCGGAATGACAATGCGCAGGGAGGATAGGGACACCCTGTGCTCACTGATATACTACCCGTCGGAGAAACTTGAGCAGATTAAGAACCAGGCGAATATAGACATTGAGGACTGGTATAGGACGGCTTTGTTCCATGTGGTGGCCGTGGCAAGGGTGGTGGCATCGAAATACACCCACTCGAAAGTGAGAAAGGCTCTGCCGCCTGAGTTTGCGTATGTCATAGAGGAGTTGCTTTATGAAAGTCAAACAGATGAGGATAAGCATAGTTACTACGCCTCGTTAATCAACTCGATTGTCAACATTGGCCGTTCAGAGGAGTTTATCATTGCGATTAGCCGATTGATACACAGACTTGTGATTGACACATTGCACGTTGTGGGCGATGTCTATGATCGTGGTCCTGGGGCGTGCGACATTATGGAGTCGTTGTGCTCGTATCATGATTTTGACATTCAGTGGGGCAATCATGACATCTCGTGGATGGGCGCTGCGATAGGTAATTTGGCGTTAATAGCTAATGTGGTGCGGATTTCCATACGTTACGCAAATGTGGAGACGTTAGAGGAGGGATATTCGATAAACCTGTTGCCTCTTGCCACGTTTGCGATAGATAACTATGGTGTGGATCCTTGTGAGAGGTTTCAAGCTCAGGAGTTTGAGGATAACAGTCGGATGAGCAGGTCGAAACAGCTGATGGCTAAGATGCATAAGGCCATATCAATCATACAGTTTAAGCTTGAGGGTCAGATTATAGCTCGTCATCCAGAGTACCAGATGGCGGACAGACTTGTGCTGAACAGCATTGATTTCGAGGCTGGAACTATTATGCTTGGCGGGGTAACGTATCCATTGCGAGATAAACTGTTCCCTACAATTGATCCTGCTAATCCTTATGTTTTGAGCCTTGAGGAGGAACAGTTGATGAGTCAGTTGCACCATTCGTTCACTCATTCAGAGAAGTTGCAGAAGCATATCAGATGTTTTTACAACCATGGGAGTTTGTACCTGGTGCGGAATAATTGCCTGCTTTATCATGCAGCGATACCACTGAATGACGACGGGACATTCAAGGAAGTTAGTATTGGTGGTGAGCATTATGCAGGCAAGGCGTTGATGGATAGGATAGATAAGATGGCTCGGACTGCATATTTTGCCGCAGATGGCTCGAAGGAGAAGGCAGATGCGGTTGATTATATGTGGTATTTGTGGTGTGGCCCTGACTCTCCATTATACAACAAAGATAAAATGACGACATTTGAACGCTATTTTATTGATGTTGAAGAGCTTAATAAGGAAGTCAAGGGTGCCTATTATGAGCTGGCCAATAATGCGGAGACGTGTGAGTATATCATGCGTGAGTTTGGTCTTGACCCTGACAAGTCGCGTATTATTAATGGCCATACCCCTGTGAGGACAATGGAGGGCGAGAGCCCAACGCGTGCGAATGGAAAGCGCCTTGTGATAGATGGTGGCTTTTCAAAACCTTACCATAAGACAACAGGAATTGCGGGCTATACGCTGATATATAACAGCCATGGGTTGCAGCTTGTGCAGCATGAGGCGTTTGAGAGTAAAGAGAAGGCTGTGGAGGACGGAAGTGATATCCATAGCAGGGTGCAGCTTGAGGAGTTTAAGTATCACCGGATGCTGGTCAGGGATACTGATAGGGGTCGGGAATTGCAAACGCAAGTGGATAATCTGGAGCGGTTGTTGCAGGCGTATAGGGATGGATTGGTGAAGGAAAGCTGATTGATGTTGTTTTGAGCGGCGAACTAATATAGAAAGCGTCCCTGAGAGGTTGGTCTCAGGGACGCAGTATTAGGTGTGTTTACACCCTTGCGTTAGTTGTTCTTGAGCTCGGCTTGTACCGCTGCGAGCTTCTCGAAGAGTTCGTGCCCGCTTACCTTACGGAACACAATGTCATGTAGCTCTGCAATCTTGACGCGTTTTTGCTCCATGGTGTCGCGGTCACGTAGGGTGACGGTGTCATCCTCAAGGGTTTGTCCATCGACTGTCACGCAGTAGGGAGTGCCTATGGCATCTTGACGACGATAGCGTTTGCCGATAGAGTCCTTCTCGTCGTAGGCAACGTTCATGGCAAGTTTGAGGGAGTCGACAATCTTGTGAGCCTTTTCGGGCATACCATCTTTCTTGACGAGAGGAAGGACGGCAAGTTTGACCGGCGCAAGCACAGGGGGCAGTTTGAGTACTACACGGCTGTCGCCACCCTCAAGTTGCTCCTCGGTGTATGCTCCAGCCATGATGGAGAGGAACATACGATCCACTCCGATGGAGGTCTCTACGACGAAGGGAACATAGCTCTCGCCTGTCTCTGGGTCGAAGTATTGGATCTTCTTGCCGCAGTACTTCTGGTGTTGGCTGAGGTCAAAATTGGTGCGGCTGTGTATACCCTCAACTTCCTTGAATCCGAACGGCATGCGGAACTCAATGTCGGTGGCGGCATTGGCGTAGTGAGCGAGTTTCTCATGGTCGTGGAACTGATAGTTCTCGTCACCCATACCAAGGGCTTCGTGCCAGCAAAGACGGTAGCGTTTCCAATAGTTGAACCACTTCATTTCCTCGCCAGGACGTACGAAGAACTGCATCTCCATCTGCTCAAACTCTCTCATTCGGAAGATGAATTGGCGTGCCACAATCTCGTTACGGAAGGCCTTGCCAATTTGCGCAATGCCGAAGGGAACCTTCATGCGGCCTGTCTTCTGCACATTGAGGAAGTTGACGAAGATGCCTTGTGCTGTCTCAGGACGAAGGTATATCTTCATGCTACCATCAGCAGTGGAACCCATCTCGGTGCTGAACATGAGGTTGAACTGACGAACGTCGGTCCAATTCTTGGTGCCTGATATGGGGCAGACAATCTCCTCGTCGAGTATGATTTGCTTGAGCTCATTGAGGTCATTGGCATTCATGGCCTTCGCATAGCGTTCGTGAAGTGCGTCACGCTTAGCCTGATGTTCGATGACACGAGCTGAGGTCTCACGGAACTTAGCCTCGTCGAAAGCGTCACCGAACTTCTTACGTGCTTTGGCTATCTCCTTCTCAATCTTCTCGTCGTACTTTGCTATTTGCTCCTCGATGAGCACATCGGCACGGTAGCGCTTCTTGCTGTCGCGGTTGTCGATGAGGGGGTCGTTGAAAGCGTCAACGTGGCCAGACGCCTTCCATATTGTCGGGTGCATGAAGATGCTGGAATCGATGCCTACGACATTGTCGTTGAGCTTAACCATGGCGTCCCACCAGTACTTCTTGATGTTGTTTTTCATCTCGACACCGTTCTGGCCGTAGTCATAGACTGCTCCCAGACCGTCGTAAATTTCGCTGCTTGGGAATACGAAACCGTACTCTTTACAGTGCGAAACCAGTTTTTTGAAAACGTCTTCTGCCATTTTCTTTGTTTGTCTTGTTGGTTGTTTGTATTTAGAAAGCCTCGTGGGCGGCAAAGTCCGCTGGTTATCTTGCGCCTCCCGCCTGCGTGGCGTTGGTATCGTTTAAGGGCTCTATTCCTCTGTCACCCGATATTTGTCGTATATTTCTTTGAACTCGTTGGGCTTGAACACCTGCTTATAACCCAATATCACGAGAAGGCCACCGATACTCAGCACGAAGCCTATCACAAAGCCACCTATGAGGTGGATCAGTATCTTGGGACTGCTCTTCTTGTCGGGCTGCACAACGGGCTCTACAATAGAGAATACTGGTGTCTCAGCAAGCAACTTCAACCGGCTCTTCTCTACTTCGCTTTGCAATGACTGGAGTAGGGAATAGCTGAGGTTGTATTTGTCTTCAAGCTGTTGCCGCTCGATGCTGCTACGCTCTTCCACGTAGTCACGGTGTCTGTCGCGATAGTTGAAAAACTCTTGGCGTGCTACGGTGAACTCTTCCATTGTCTCATCATAGCGTTTCTGAAGAAAGTTCAGGTTCTTTTGGGCGCTACTTGTGGCATATTCCGTGATAGTGGTTTGTAGCTGTTGCATGACGGCTGTGGCAAGTTCAGCACTTTGCTCGGGGGTCTCACCGCTGGCACTGATGCGAACAATATTGACCTCCTCATCGGGTGTCACAGATATGTGAGAGCGTAGCCATTTTGCGCAACTAATTCTCACTTTGTCCATCACTAATGGTCGTGGAACCTGACTGAAATCGCCTTTACTTGGCTCTTCGAATACAACTTCAGCCTTTTTCTCACTCAATGCCTCCTTTATGGTGAAGGGCAGCATGATGGTATATTTGAGGATTTTCTCGCCTATGGATGGAATAGAGTCGGCTTTAGTGTGCTCATAGAGAGTCATGACGGTGTCCTTAGGTTCTTTCCATGTCAATGGCACAGTCTCCATAATCTCGAGAAGAGCTGGGGTGCTGGTGACGACCTCCGCATAGAGGTCTGGAGTGATAGTAGCGCCATTAGCCCTATCACCTCCAAGGTTAATACCAGCCATACTCGCAAGTCCTTTCAGACCGCCCATGCCACTCTCGCTGCCCTCGTAGATAGGCAGTATTGCGGCGTTAGATGTGAAGACCCGAGGCTTAAGGAAATAGATGACGATAGCGAGCAGAAGGCACCCGCCGACAGTGTATACTATCGGTTTTCGCTGCGCCCACAAATAAGATATGAGCCATACAATGTCAAACTCCTCGGAGTTGTTGGCATTCTGTTGCTCTGTATTATTGTTCTCGTTCATATCTGATTATCTGAGGAGGCTAACTACAATTGCGGCCATAGACACGAGCGTTGAACCCATAGAAATATATGCAGGAGCCTGCATCTTAGGTTCTGGCTTCTTAGGTACGACGACCTCACTGCCTGGACGCACCTTAGGATACTTGCGGAAGAAGAGAATATGGCGCACAGACTCACTTTCGCCATTGGCATGAACAACGTATGTCATTTTCTTATAAGCTCTTGGACCGAAGCCACCAGCATTCTTGACGTACTTCTTTGCGCTCCACCCTTTGACCCAAATCATGCTTGTGGGGTTCTGCACAGTGCCGGAGACACGCACTGTCTGACTGATGTTGGGAATCTCAATTATGTCACCGTCACGGAGATAGATGTCCGCATCAGAGCCTGGATTAGCAAGTGCGTCTTTGAGACGTATGGAGACAAAGTCATATTCAATGCCATTCTCCGTGAGGTAGAAGAGGGTGTCGCCACGTGCTCCAGATTGGCGTATCTTGATGTCACGCTCCTCTTGACTCATTTTTATAGGACGGTATATGCGGGCAGCCTCAATGTCGGCACTGCTGGTGAAACCTCCACTCCATGCACTAAGTTCACTGAGAGTGACGTAGTTGCTCGTGAGACCGTATGTGCCAGGATTGTTGAGCGCGCCACGTAGAAGGACGCTGCCACCGACAGATGCCGAGCCTTTGGTGCGGACAAATACTTGGTCGAATGGTTTGAGTAGGAATGAGTTGTCGCCAGCTTTATCAATAGACAAGTCACGTGATATAACGACTGTCTTGAGCTCGCGGGCATGCTCAACGCTATAGTTCTCATCGTCGTCCACACGGCGGATTATCTCAACATTATTTGTCTGGGCATTCTCCGTGAGACCGTTGGCAAGGACTATAAGGTCGCCAAGTGTGAGGTTGTCACGATACTCATACGTTCCAGGCATCTGCACCTCACCACTGAGGAATACCGTGCGACGTTGACGCATCTCGTCAATTGAGGCTATTGTCACGACATCACCACTCTTGATGTCTATGTCAGTGACACCATTCTTAACGTCAAGCACATTGAAGTTGAGAGCCTCGAGTGTGTAGTCCTCTTTATAACGGGTTATGACACCACGGTTGAGAAATGCGTTCTCTGTGAGTCCGCCAGCTTGGGCAATGAGGGCTGACAACTTAAGCCCTTCGGAGAATTCATACGTGCCAGGTGCGAAGACTGCTCCCTCGATTTTGACGGCATTGTCTATGCGTATCTCGCTCACCTTGTTAACTACCACCGAGTCGCCCGATGCAAGTTGCACAGTGGCAGGATCTTTCACTGCCATATACTCTGTTGTGTAGCGACCTATGCGGAAGAGACCAAGGTTATCTGTCATAGCCTGGGGTGTGAATCCTCCCGCATAGCGGATAAGGTCGGCAACCGTCTCGCCCTCCTTGGCCTCGAAATAGCCAATGCGCTTGAATGCCCCACCCGTGGTGACTCGCTTGATGTAGGTGGGAATCATGATGATGTCGCCATCTGCAAGGCCGACGTTGACATCGCTCTTGCCATTGACGATGAAGTCATATATATCGAGGTGCGCTATGATACGTCCGCCGCGTATAAGTTGTATGTCACGGTATGAGCCATTGCGGGTCGGACCACCGCTGAGGTATAGGACGTTGAAGAGTGATGCTGACGCCGATATTGTGTATGTGCCAGGCATGAAAGCCTCGCCTATAACACTCACTTTGACTGGTTTAGCTTGGGCAAGCCGTATGGATGCTTTAGTGCGTGAACCCATATCGTTGTATATGGTGCGCATTTTGGCAAGTATTGCTGTCTTGGCATCCGCCATGGTGAGGCCTCCAACACGCACAGGACCTACCATAGGTATGCTGAGCGTGCCGTCTTTGGCCACACTGAGCTGGTAACTCTGCTCGGCGGCACCGTAGATGTCAATATCAATCTGATCGCCTACGCCTATCGTATAGCTGTCGCCCACTGCCATATTGGTACTTGGCTCGAAGGTGAGTCCTTGGCGGTTAAAGATGTCAAATCCGAAGAGCAGTGAGTCCTGACGAGTATAGGCGGGACGGTCAGAATACCCTGCGCCAGTGAGGTCAGCTGTCTCGTCTCCCTGACTGAACATGTCGTTAAATGAGATGCCTGTCTCGGCTGATGCGCGACGATCGGCAGTCGATGTGTTCTTGTTCGAGAGATAACGTGATAGTCGCCGACGTAGTTGTGTCAACTGCTTGGTTGTTGCTCCCTTAGCTTCTGCTTGCGCTATGGCCTCGTCAAGAGTCACCCCAGCCTTCTGGAGTTTCATGGCTTGGGAACGAATCTGGTTCTCAGGTATCTTGCTGACATCGATATTGGTGTAGTTGGCTTTGCTCTGCGCATCAGTTGCCGTGGGGATGGCAAGGAGCATCGCTGTGGCAAGAATGAAGAGAAGTTGCTTTACCTTCATAAGATTGGGGTGTGGGACGTAAGTGTCGTGTTTGGTTCTTGAGTATGACTTTTGTTTACTTATCAAGTTCGTTGTGAACAGCAGATAGTGCGCTTGCCACTACCTTGTCCATGTCATAGTATTTATATTCTGCAAGGCGACCTCCGAATATGACGCCTGTCTCCGTTGAAGCGAGTTCGGCATATTTGGTAGCCATAGTGCTGTTAGTGGCGTCATTGACGGGATAGTAGGGTTCCATGCCTGGTTGCCACTCGGTAGAATACTCGCGTGAGATGACAGTCTTAGGCTGTGTGCCAAACTCGAAATGCTTATGCTCAATGATACGGGTGTATGGCACATCTGCCGATGTGTAGTTGACAACAGCGTTGCCCTGGAAATTGGCCATGTCGAGTGTCTCTGTCTCGAAACGTACAGTGCGATATTGCAAGTGTCCGAAGCGGAAACCATAATACTCGTCAATAGCGCCAGTAAAGACGACTTTCTTAGCCTGAGCGTCCAACTCCTTGCGATTAGCAAAGTAGTCCACCGATGTGCGCACCTCTATCCCTTCGAGTAGTTTGTCAGTCAATGCGTTGTACCCGCCAATAGGTATGCCTTGCCAACGGTCATTGAAATAGTTGTTGTCGAAGATGAGACGCACAGGCAAGCGCCGTATGATGAACGCAGGAAGGTCTGTGCACTTGCGACCCCACTGCTTCTGTGTATATCCCTTGATTAGTTTCTCGTAGATGTCTCGACCCACGAGCATAAGTGCCTGCTCCTCAAGGTTACGTGGCTCACTAACTCCGTCACGGCGCATGACCTCGGCAGCCTCAGAACGTTGCTCTGCTATCTTAGCCTCCGCCTCGGCGGGAGTGGTGACACCCCACATCTCGTAGAAGGTGTTCATGTTGAATGGCAGATTATAGAGCCTGCCCTCATAGTTGGCCACAGGCTGATTCGTGTAGCGATTCATCTCGACGAGTGAGGAAACATAGTCCCACACCTCACGGTTAGAAGTATGGAATATATGTGCGCCATAACGATGGACATTGATGCCCTCTATATTGTCGCAATGGATATTGCCACCCGTATGGTCACGGCGATCTATGACGAGGCACTTCTTGCCACGCTTAGTTGCCTCATGCGCAAAGACGCACCCGAAGAGACCAGCACCGACTATGAGATAATCGTACATTGTGATGTTTATGTGTTATTCTTTTTGTGTACCGCGGCACGTATAGCGTCGCTGATAACTGTGGTGAGACCAAGTATGACGGCATAGCGTACAGCCTTGCCGATGAGTATCATGACACACGTGGCAACGATTGGCGTCTTAGCCAACCCTAACCCGAGAGCCAAGAAGTCGCCTACCCAAGGTGCCCAGACAAGCAGCCCACACAGACACCCGTAAGAGTCAATCCACGACTGGATATCAGGCGGCACACCTCCCTCAAAACCAAGGATGCCAGCAAGCCACTCCGAACCAAGCCATCCCGTGGCGAATGTGAGAACGCTGCCAAGCCAATTGCCAATGGTGGCGGCGAAGAAGAGTGGCTTAGGACGAAACGCCCCACTCGCCACCAGCCCCACTAACGCTGCCTCACTAATGCCAGGCAACAGAGTGGCGGAGAGAAAACTGACGACAAAGACGCCCATAAGGCCCCACTGCGTCAGACGACTGCTGAGTGTCAAGGTCGACGGCTATTTGTATATGGGCTTGACACCAATGACCTCAAGCGCCTTGTCGATGACTGGGTCCATAGTGTTGAGAATAGGGTAGAAACCGTCATTCTCACTGACCGACTGACCTATATACGCACGAACCTCGTTCTCAATGATATGCGACTCCTTAGCGTCAATATGAGAGGGTGGGGTGACGCCGTTCTTACGGGAGTACGCTTTGATCTCGTTTATGAATGGGGTCCGCAGTAGTTTCATGATAAGCTCCTTAGCGTCAAGTGCCTTGAGTTCCTGCCTATGTGCATCGACATACGAAAGCGCATAGTCATAGATGAGCCTCTTCGACCTAAGGCTGTATAAGTAACGTGAGGCAAGCGTGGTATCGTATGGCACGAATACATCCGGCACAATACCACCACCACCATACACCGTGCGACCTTTGACGGTATGGAATATCTGCGTAGTGTCGGTCTTTATGCTGTCAGCACTAAGCAACTCACCACCCTTAATACGCTCCGCTATATCTTGGTAATACTCCTCATCGCCATGGTCATACGGACGCTGTATGCACCGCCCGCTCGGCGTATGATAGCGCGAAAGGGTAAGCCGCAGGTTCGACCCATCGGCAAGTGTCAACTCCGTCTGCACAAGCCCCTTGCCAAATGAGCGACGCCCTATAATCGTGGCACGGTCATTATCTTGCATCGCGCCCGAGAATATCTCACTCGCACTTGCCGAATACTCGTCGATAAGCACCGTAAGCCCCATGTCACGGCACGTCCCAGTACCATCAGCACGCGTCTCCTGCCTACGCTGATGAGCCCCCTCGGTATAGACTATCATCTCGCCACGCTCCAGAAACTCATTACACATGAGCTGCACAACGTTCAGAAACCCTCCCGAATTAGAACGCAAATCAACGATGAGATGCGTGCAACCCTCCGCCTTGAGCTTGGCAATGCCCGCTATCATCTCTTCGTATGTCTTCTCAGCAAAACGGTCTATCTTCAGATAACCCACATTAGGAGCTATCTGATAGGCCGACACTACGCTAACCAACGGTATCTCACCACGCACAATGTCGAAGTCAAGCACCGTGTCAGGATGACGCAACACCTTAACCTTAACCTCCGAACCTATCTCCCCACGCAGATTATCAAGTACCTTCTGATTAGTCAACTCCGCCTCCTTACCAGCAAAATTCCTGCCGTCCACCTCAAGTATACGGTCACCCGGCAACACCCCAAGCGCCGAACATGGTCCTCCCGCCACAACCGATACCACCGTAACAGTATCCTGACGTATGTTGAACATGATGCCGATACCACCGAAGTCCGACTTCAACTCACTCGCCACATGCTCCACCTCCGACCGAGGGATGTACACACTATGCGGGTCAAGCTGTTTCAACACCAACGGTATAGCCATGTCCTGCAACGAGTCCATGTCGACAGGGTCAACGTAGAAGTTATTGATGAGTTCAAGGACACTCTGCAACTTGCTAGAACTCGTGCCACCCAAAAGCGACGACATCCCCCCCACACGCGTCTCACCTTCCACGGCGTTATG
>CAZPPW010000047.1:0-14238 GCA_964588595.1 uncultured Marinilabiliaceae bacterium | reverse complement strand
TAAGCGAGGAATATGTACGAAGTAGAAGTGTCAGGTTAAAGAGTAGAATAAGTATAACGATAGGTTACCTCTTGCGTTCCCTTACGTCGCTCGACGGCTATGCTGCCATCAGGATTGAGTTCGTACTCAATCCTGAATACCAATTTATAATCACACCATACGGAAGTCGGGAAGTTTGCGGCAGAGAAAGGAACATCGTAAGTCATGCTACAAAAGCTGAAGATTGGGACGGGAATGCAATCGAAAGTGAAGATTGGCATGCCGAGTTTATTGACTTGAGAGCCATACTCAAAACGCACCGCAGACGCACCCCACTGCTCGCTACCAAAAGCCACAGACTTCAAGTTGCCATCTTGCGTCCAAGTGAATTGGCCTAACACCATTGGCCTTAATGAAAACTATTACGTTTTAGAATTGACGGTAGGAATAGCTATATGTAATATTACCCTTTTTGCTCGAGAAAGACTCGGTGGCAATGTTTCCGTCGGGATTGAAAGAATACTCTACCTTGTAGGTGGTTTTGCCGTTCCTGAGCGATACAGATTTTGGAAGATGGGTAGTGACAATAGGGAAAGCAACGTCAAGGTCAATGAAACTGTGCGCTAATCCGAAGAGAGGAGTTTTGAACTCATTGAGTTCGTCGCCATACTCTATGTTCCAGGTGTACGAAGAGTCGTAACTCTTGACCTTGACCGAAGTGAGATCACCATTGTCATTCCAAGAGAGAGTGTAGGAGGACATTGGTTCAGAAGACTCGGAAGACATAGAGAACCACTCGTAGTTAGTCATTCTGCCCTTGGAATCGTATGAGTACTCCCAAAAACCCTCACCATAGATCAAAGAAGTGATGCGGGAATCGGAATTGGCGTTGAACAACTCGAGAGGATACTCTTCTCCGTATTCATCAACAACAGAAGCTGTGTCACCAGAGAAATTATATTTACGAGTGAAGCCTTCCTTGTCGCTGAATGAGCAGAGCCGTGCTTGCTGGTCGTAATCGATAGAGACAGATTCTCCGACATTGCCACTACCATTGCAGGCTACATGACAAACGACCTTGCCGTTGTCAAGAAGCCAAGGAGAGTTGTTACTCGAAGAGTTGCTGCATGAAACAAGGGGCAAGGCAAGAAGAAATGGAAGGAAAGACATTTTGATACTCATAAGACGTAATCTTTTAGCCGCACTCAATTAGGCGTTAAACATTGTGAGATTCTATGTTGATGCTAAGATAATGAGAACAATGGGGAAGACAAAATAAAAGTGGAGGAGAGCAAAGGACACACTAAAATGCAGTACATGGATAAAGGTGAAAGCAGAACAGTGAAATCTGATGGCCATTAACACTCAATTATCCCATCGTCTACCACCACATCCCCACAAAAAACAGCAACACCCTCTAAGAGACGATCTCTTAGAGGGTGCGCTATGTATTCTGTGACTTATGCTACCCGTTCAAGGCCGAGGCACCACTGACAATCTCTATGAGCTCGTTAGTGATGGCCGTCTGGCGTGCCTTATTGTATTGCAGCTGAAGTTCACCAAGAAGTGTCGTGGCGTTGTCCGTGGCCTTGTGCATAGAGGTCATGCGTGCGCCATGCTCCGAGGCTACAGATTCCTTGACGACAGAGAGCAGACGTACTCGGATAGCCTGAGGGATAAGATCCTCAAGCACCTCCTCCTTACTCGGCTCGACAATGAAGTCGTTGACCGCCGAGGAATCGCCTGTCATCTCAATCTGGAGAGGCAACAACTGCACCTCCGAGACCTCTTGAACCGCCGTGTTGATGAACTTGTTATAGACAAGCACCACGCGACTAAGTTCCTTGCTGACGAACCGCCGTGTGATATCGTCGGCCACGTCATAGACAGTCTTGAGGCTGAAGTTGTCGTAGAAGTCGGCCACCTCCATGGTAGGGGCTTTGACCTTGCGTGAACGCAAGCCTTTGGCTGTCTGCTTGCCTATAGCGAGGATCTCAACACGTCCTTTCTGCGCATCATCACTATATGTCGTGGCGAGCATCTGCTCGACCTCTTTGACGATGTTGGCGTTGAAGGCACCTGCAAGTCCCTTGTCGGACGCTATGGCGACGATAAGTGTCTTGCCACCCTTCGTAGTCTTGCGGAATGCGGGATAGTTGAGCTCCACATTGGCCACAGATGAGCCCAGAGAGGCTATAATCTGCGAGAGTTTGGATTCAAAGGGGCGCACCTTGGCGACCTCGTTCTGAGCCTTCTTGAGTTTGGCGGCGGAGACCATCTTCATGGCGCTTGTCACCTGACGGGTCGACTGCACCGAGTGGATTCTCGTCCTGATGTCTTTGAGATTAGCCATCTGCCTATCCTCCCTCGTTAGTTAGCGAATCGCTTAGCAACCTCGGCAGCCGTCTCGCGTATGGCATTTGTGGCGGCATCGTCAATCTTGCCAGAGGCGAGGACATTGAGCACGTCCTTATGCTGAAGCTCCATCTCCTCGAGGAACTCCGTCTCGAACTGTGCCACCTTGTTTTGAGGTACGTCACGGAGCAAACCGTTAGTACCGCAGTAGATGATGGCTACTTGTTTCTCGACAGTATAGGGGGTATGGAGTGGCTGTTTCAGGATCTCGACGTTCTTACGACCCTTATCAAGCACTGCCATAGTGCTGGCATCGAGGTCAGAGCCGAACTTCGAGAATGCCTCAAGCTCACGATACTGTGCCTGGTCAAGTTTCAGCGTGCCAGCCACCTTCTTCATACTCTTAATCTGCGCCGACCCACCGACACGCGAGACGGATATACCAACGTTGATGGCAGGACGCACACCAGCGTTGAAGAGGTTGCTCTCGAGATATATCTGACCATCGGTGATGGAGATGACGTTCGTAGGGATATATGCTGCCACGTCACCCGCCTGTGTCTCGATGATAGGAAGGGCAGTGAGAGAGCCGCCACCCTTGACGATAGGCTTGAGATCCTCTGGGAGGTCGTTCATCTTGGCTGCAAGCTCATCATTCTCTACGATCTTAGCTGCACGCTCAAGGAGACGCGAGTGGAGGTAGAAGACGTCGCCTGGATACGCCTCACGTCCAGGTGGACGACGGAGCAGAAGGCTCACCTCACGGTATGACACAGCCTGCTTCGAGAGGTCGTCATAGACAATGAGGGCGTGGCGGCCAGAGTCGCGGAAATACTCACCAATAGCCGCACCAGCCAGAGGCGAGAAGTATTGCATCGCGGGAGCGTCGGCGGCTGTGGCGGACACTACCGTGGTATAGGCCATGGCACCGTTCTTCTCGAGGGTTGCCACAATCTGGGCAACGGTAGAGGCTTTCTGGCCTGTGGCTACGTAGATACAGTAGACTGGCTCGCCAGCGTCGTAGAAGCTCTTCTGGTTGAGGATGGTGTCGATGGCGATAGATGTCTTACCCGTCTGGCGGTCGCCAATGATTAGCTCACGCTGTCCACGTCCGATAGGGATCATGGAGTCGATGGCTTTGATACCTGTCTGGAGAGGACGTTTGACGGGTTGGCGGAAGAGGACTTGCGGGGCTTTGCGCTCAAGGGGCATCTCATAGAGTTTGCCGCCTATTGGGCCCTTGCCGTCGATAGGCTCGCCGAGGGTGTTCACGACGCGTCCGACGATTTCGTCGCCCACGCGTATTGAAGCGATACGGCCAGTGCGCTTGACGGTGTCGCCCTCTTTGACCTCGTCGGTATTGTTCATGAGGACAATGCCGACGCTGTCCTGGTCGAGGTTGAGGACGACTCCCATAGCCTTGCCTACCTCGACGAGCTCGTTGCTCTCGACGTTGGCGAGACCGAAGGCTGTGGCAATGCCATCACCTACGGAGAGAACCGTGCCGACCTCTTCCAGCTTGGAAGAAGTGTCGAAGTTCTCAAGCTGCTGCTTAAGGACTGAAGACACCTCAGAGGCTTTTATTTTTTCCATGCGCTGAATGTCGTGTTGTGAAAAAAGGTGAGAGTGAGGGATTAGACCGTCAGTTGACGTTGCAGAGCCTGAAGTTTGCTTGCGACGGAGCCGTCGGCTTGCAGGCCGTCGATTTCGAGTATCATGCCACCTATTATGGATGGGTTGGTGACGAAATCGGCGTCTATGTGGCTTGCTGCTTTGCCTGCGGCTTTGAGCTTGTCGGCAATCATGTCTACAATATGGGCTTTCTGCTGGTCGGTCAGGACGTTGGCCGTGGTGACCTTGGCAGTGCGTATGTTGCGTTCCTTCTTGTAGAGAGACTGGAAGACGAGCAGAATCTGGCTGGCGTAGGCTATTCTCTCTTTCTCGACCAAGAACGTGAGGAACTGGAGCATTTCGGGGCACGTGGCCTTGTCAAATGCAGCGGTTATGAAGGCCTTCTTTTCAGAGGGCTTCCTCAGTGGCGAGTCGAGGAATTTCTGTGCTTCGGGGCTTTGCGCAAGTGCCGTGCGGACGGTTTGGGCGTCCTGGTAGACCTCGTCGAGCATGCCTTTGTCGGTAGCGAAGTCATGGAGCACTGTGGCGTAGCGCCTTGCGATAAGTCCTGCGTCCATTAGCTAAAAGATTAATTGAAGTTGCTCTCCTGGAGATATTTCTCGATGAGTTGCTCATGCCTGTCGGCGTTCTTGAGGTCTTCTTCGATAATCTTGCCAGCTATTTGGACGGAGAGTGTGGCTACCTGACGTTTCATGTCGTCGATGGCGGCTGCTTTCTCTCGTTCTATTTGCGCCCTTGTCTGCTCAATGAGTTTTGCGCTCTCCTGTTGTGAGCGTTGGCGAGCGTCCTCGAGCATAGCCTCAACCTTGTCGTGGGCCTCCTTGAGGATGGCGTCGCGCTCGGCACGGCTCTCGGCGAGCATTGTTGCCTTTTGTGCTTCGATGCGCTCATACTCCTGGCGAGCCTCCTTGGCTTTCTCGAGCGAGGTGGTTATCTCGTCCTCGCGCTCTTTGAGCATCGAGAGGAGGGGTTTCCAGGCGAACTTAGTGAGCAGGGCGAGGACTACGAGGAAAGTGAGACCTGACCAGATGACAAGTCCAGGTTCTGGGGTAAGTAGTCCGTCCATAGTGTAATCTTGTGATGTGTTGTTACACTATGAGATGAAGGCGATGACGATAGCGAAGAGGCCAGCGCCCTCGACCATGCCAGCCGCGATGAGCATTGCGGCCTGAATCTTGCCGGCCATCTCAGGCTGACGTGCCATAGCGTCGACGGCAGAGCCGCCAATCTTGCCAATGCCGATTCCGATACCAATAACGATCAGTCCTAAGCCGACTGCGATCATTGTTCCAGTCATAACTCTTTGCTTTAAAAGGTTGTTGTTATTATTCGACTTTGTTTAGCGACCCTAAGGCCGCATTGTTTGTTGCTCGATAGGTGTTCACTACTCCTCGCTCGAGGCGTTGACAGCCAGACTGATGTAGAGGGCGGAGAGAACTGTGAATATATAGGCCTGCAAGGCGCCGAATATCAGCTCGAGGGAGAATACCAGTAGGCCGAGAAGGACAGACACAGGTGCTAACGAACTGATAATAAAGATGAGGGAGAAGAGGCTTATGACGATGATATGCCCACCCGTGATGTTGGCGAAAAGACGAATGAGAAGGGTGAAGGGGCGGGTGAACATGGTGATTATCTCGAGAGGTATCATGATAATCTTCATGATGCCAGGGACTGTAGGCACGGTGAAAGTCTCAATCCAATAGTGCTTGTTTGCGCTGAAGTGCGTCACGATGAAGGTGAACACAGCGAGGATGCCCGTGAAGGCGATATTGCCAGACAGGTTCGTTGAGCCGGGGAAGAATGGGATGAGACCCACGAGGTTGTTGAACCAGATGAAGAAGAAAAGGGTCAGCAGGAAGGGGGTGAAACGTGCGCTCTTCTCTTTTCCAATCTGCTCATCGGCGATATCCTTGACGAACGTCATGAGGTACTCCACAGCGCCTGCCGCGCCTTTGGGTATGCCATTGTTCTTGCGTATGGAGCGTGCCGCACCGCCAAAGACAAGGAGCAGGATTATGCCTACCATGATGCCCGATGCCACGTTGCGGGTCAGGGAGAAGTCGAATATAGCATCGCGGGAGCCGTTGGCACAGAGCTTGTCGTGCTCATTGAGGGTATACGCCACACCATTTTTCTCGACAGCCTGACCATCGGATAGCGACGACGACATGGCGAAGAGGAAATCGCCATTGTCCTTGTTGTAGGCCATGACGGGGAGGGGAATGTCGATAGAGCTTTTACCGTCGTTCCAAGTGAAGACGTTCCAATGGTGCGAGTCGCTGATGTGGTGACTGATGATCTCAATGACATTGATTTCCTTGTCGGCCGCCACATCTGTTGAGTCGGCTTGCGCGAAGATGTTGAGAGAGGAGAGCGACATTGCTATGGCCGCAAGTATTGGGAGTATCCTGCTCATAGATTATGTGTTTCGCTACTGTTGCGCGGCCAAGGGGGAGGAGGATGCCGCAGGTTGTTTGTTGAGTTGTTGTCGTTGCGTGGGCTCAGGACTTAGAGAATATCACGATTCCCGATGCCACACGAAGTATAATGAATGCGAGGCAGAACGCTGAGGCGCACACCACGCGGGTTTCATCAGTGAAGTATACGAGAGCTGCCACGAGGGCCGCCGCCACAAGGAAGGTGATTACCTCGGCAATCACTGTCGCCCCTAAGCCATTTCTACCGTTGTCGTCGGAATAACGTTTCAGCAAGAAGAATGTTTTGGCCATTTCGGCGAGGAGTAGCACCACCACAGCAGGGACGAGCCGCATTGGGGCGATGGAAGTCATGACAAGAACGACGGAAATGATAACTGTGGCGAGGGCTAAGGCTATGGCCGTTGTCAGTTTGCCACTTACTGTCATGCCGCGTCTTTTGAGTAGTTAGGCCTTTTTAGGGTCGATGGGGGAGGATTTCTGGTCTTTGTCGCCCATGACGCATGTGCCGTTGAATTTGGCGCCCGGCTCGATGCTGAGCTTGTTGACGGTCATGTCGCCTTTGAAGAGTGACGAGGCACGGAGCGAGAGAAGTTCTGAGACTTCCATCTTGCCCTCGAAAGAGCCAGATATCTCGGCGCTGACGCACTTGATAGTACCGTTTATCTTGCCACCTGAGCCGAGAACAATCTTGCCTTGCGACTTGATGTTTCCCTCAATAATCCCGTCGACACGGAGGTCTCCGTTTGTCTCAATATCGCCTGTGAACTTAGTGCCGGCTCCGATGATGTTTGGCAGACGGTTTTCCGTCTCGAAGGTCTTGCTCATTATGCTGTTTTCCGTATTTGATGTGTCACGCCTCAGATTAGATGTGTAGCTCCTTCTCTTTGGCAGTAACAAATATATGGAATATTCGGCAGATTAGATGTAAATTATTGCTGATAGTGTGAAAAGATTTAAAAACCAAGCGGTGTCTACACGACAAAGCCGCACCACCCCGGAGAGATGGCACGGCTAATGACGCAAGACTGTAATGTCTTTATTGACTACGGGTTACGGGTTTGACCGTCGCCACGTATTATCCACTTGTAGGAAGTGAGTTCACGGAGCCCCATTGGGCCACGGGCATGCATCTTCTGGGTGCTTATGCCAATCTCGGCGCCAAGTCCGAACTGCCCGCCATCGGTGAAGGCTGTGGAGGCGTTGAC
Organism: uncultured Marinilabiliaceae bacterium; assembly: GCA_964588595.1. Lineage (GTDB taxonomy): Bacteria > Bacteroidota > Bacteroidia > Bacteroidales > Marinilabiliaceae > W3P20-009. The sequence goes on along the minus strand of CAZPPW010000047.1, from coordinate 6,626 downwards.
GTAGCAGCATGCGGCATCGACTTCACGGAGGAATCGCTCGGCGGCCTCCTTATCCTCGGTAATGATAGCCTCAGAGTGTTTGAGGCTGTGGAGATAGATATATTGCAGAGCCTCGTCGAGGGAGTCGACAGTGACGATGGCGAGTTTCATGGCGAGGAACTCACGGCCGTAGTCGTCGGGGGCTATATGGAGAAGGAGGTTGTCGGGATAGTGGCCGTGGAGAGCGTTGTAGGCACGGTCGTCGGCGTGCATCTCTACGCCCTTTTCGGCCATGGTGCTGCATAGTGCGGGGAGGTCGGCAAGTCGTGCGGAGTGGATTATGAGACAGTCGAGGGCGTTGCACACGCTTACGCGGCGTGTCTTGGCGTTACATATCACACGCTTGCCCTTCTCGAGGTCGCCAGCAATGTCAAAATAGGTGTGCACGACACCTGCACCAGTCTCAATGACGGGGATCTTTGCGTTGTCGCGCACGGAGGCTATGAGACGTTGTGAACCGCGGGGGATGAGAAGGTCGACATACCCGACGGCGTTCATGAGGTCTGTTGCCGCCTCGTGGGTTGGGGCGAGGAGCTGTATGAGGTCGGGGTTGAGGCCTTGTGAGGAGAGCACGTCACGAAGTATGGTCACGATGGTGGTGTTGCTCTCGTTGGCATCGCTGCCACCTTTGAGCACCACGGCGTTGCCAGAGCGCAAGCCAATGGAGACCACGTCGGCGGTAACGTTGGGGCGAGCCTCGTATATGACACCCACAACACCCATAGGCACACGCACACGGCTTATTTGCAGGCCATTGGGCATAGTGCGGTTCTCAATGACCTCACCACAGGGGGCGGGCAGGTGAGCCACGTTGCGGGTGTCGGCCGCGATGCCCTCGATACGTTTGGCATCGAGCCGCAGGCGGTCGTAGCGGTAGTCTGTGGGGTCCATCTTCGCCAAGTCGAGGGCGTTGGCACGCACAATGTCGTCGGTATGCGCCACGAGGGCATCGGCCATGGCGAGGAGGGCGTTGGCAGTCTGCTGGGGGGTGATTGCGTTCATGGAGCGTGCGGCTTCCTTGACGGCTTGTAGTTGACGGAGGGTATCTTGATTCATAAGTTATTACTTGATAGTGGGATAGACGTATAGGTAGTCGTAGTGCACAAGAGGCTTCTGCTTGGCGGCGAAAGCCTGACGTTGGGCAGTGTCCTTGTCCATTGAGGCACGTCCGACAGCTATTGTCTGACCATCGGGGGCGGCGATGACGATGATGTCGTCTTTCTTGAAGTCGCCATCGAACTCACGCACACCGACGGGGAGGAGACTTGCGGGGCGTTCGGGGTTTTGAAGAGCCTCGGCAGCACCTGCGTTAACAACGACACGTGCGGCGGCGAAGCCATCGGAGTAGGCTATCCACTTCTTCACGGCGGGGCTGTGCTGACCGGGTTGGAAGTGGGTGCGTGGGAGTGTGGGGTCGTCGGCGAATAGACGTGTTATGACATCGGGAGTCGTGCCGTTGGCGATGTACACGTCGATGCCTGTGAGGGCTGTCTTTTGGGCTGTGCGGCACTTGGTGACCATACCGCCGCGTCCGAAGCCTGACTTTGTGGCCTTGACATATTGCGAGACGCTGACACCATTGGCCACCTCGCGTATCACCTTGGCTTGCGGGTCGGAGGGGTCGCCGTCGAATATGCCATCTATATTACTGAGAATGAAGAGCTTTTGGCAGTCCATCATAGAGGCTATGAGTCCAGAGAGCTCGTCATTGTCGGTAAACATGAGACCGGTGAGTGACACGGCATCATTCTCGTTTATGACAGGCACTATACCATTTTGCCAGAGGACGTCGAAGCATGACTTCATGTTGAGGTAGTGCGAGCGGCTGCCGAAATCTTGCTTAGTGACGAGAATCTGACCTATCTTGACGCCGTGACGGTCGAAGAGTTGCTTATATTGGTCAATAAGCTTGACTTGACCTACGGAGGACAGGAGCTGGCGTTGCGCCACGGGGTCTAACTCCTGGTAGCCCTTGACCATGGAGCGGCCAGCCGCCATAGAGCCAGAGGAGACGAAGGCCACTTGATGTCCCTGCGCCCGCAACTGAACGATTTGCGCAACGAGGCTGTCCATACGCTCGACGTTGAGTGTGCCGTCGGAGGCAGTGAGGACGTTGGAGCCTACTTTTATGGTGATTTTCATTTGACGATTTTGTTGTAGGAGCCCATCATGCCTTTCATGACGGCGGATGTGAACCCGGCATGTTCCATAGCGTTGATGCCGGCGATGGTCACGCCCTTAGGGGTGCAGACCTTGTCGATCTCCACCTCGGGATGCGAGTGGTTGGTGAGGATAAGCTGCGCCGCGCCTTTGACAGTTTGCGACACTATGTCGGCGGCGAGACGTGAGTTGATGCCCATCTCGATTGCACTTTCTTGGCAGGCGCGGATGTAGCGGAGAGCGTGCGCTATGCCGCATGAGGCGAGGGCTGTGAGGGCTGGCATTTGATCCTCAGTGACCGTCAGGGCGAGTCCGAGAGCGGAGAAAATCTGCTGGACTATGGCGAGTTGGTCGGGGTTGACGTTAGAGGAGGGAACTATTGCCGTGAGGCTCTCACCTACTTCTGCCGCAGTGTTGGGCATGACACGGAGTGTGGCTGTGGAGGAGCCGAGCATGTCGGTTAGTTGCGCGATGCTGACACCTGTGGCTATGGAAACAGCTATGACGTTGGGGAGGAGGGAGGGCTTGAGTTGCGCTATGACATCGGCTATCTGGTAGGGCTTTACGGCGAATATGACGACATTGGCGTCGCGCACGGCGGCGTTGTTGTCGGATGTGGCGTTGAAGCCGTCGTTTGCCCAGGCTTTGAGGGCATCGGGGTTACGGCGTGTTATAGTGATTTGGTTGGGAGAGTAGAGGTTGGCTTTAACGATGCCTCGGGCGATAGCTCCGCCCATGTTACCGCCACCGATGATGGCAATTTTTAATTCACCCATTGTTATATTTCTGCTTGTTGGTAGGGCAAAGATAACAAATTAGTGAAGAATAGGCGTGGGGAGCGGGAAAAATGGGAGGGAGGAGAGCCAAGAGAGAAGTAGTGGGGTAAGGGAATGGACGTGGAGATGCTATTGCACGGTGTCCATGAAGGCACGGCGGAAGCGTACGGGGTTGGCAATGTCGGAGAAGCTCTCTTTGGTGCCGCCAGAGCCTACGATGATGACAGTGCCATAGCCGAAGATTCGTCCCCAGATGGATTGGTCGACATTGATGGACTCGATGTGCGCTATGGTCATCTCGAAGATGTTGCGGGATATGACACCAGTCTTCATTATGACGCGTTTGTTGGTTATGACGAACTCGTCGAACTTGGTCATGATGAGAGGTCGGATGAATAGGGATAGGATGCTCTTGAGCTCAACCCATATCTTCCAATGATAGTGCGCCTCGTAGATGACGGATTCGCCACGTGAGAGGTTATTGTCGACGTAAGTGCCCATTGTTAATGATGTTTAGGACAAATATACGGAAAAGGGAGGCACCTGATAGGCACCTCCCCTTAAATTATGTCGTGGCTATGCCGCTATTAAGCCAGACGAGCCTTGATGGCTTTGGTGGCCTCCTCGTAGCCGGGCTTCTCGAGGAGTGCGAACATGTTCTTCTTGTAGGCCTCTACACCAGGTTGGTTGAAGGGGTTAACACCGAGAACGTAGCCGCTGATGCCGCAGGCCTTCTCGAAGAAGTAGATGAGCTGACCGAGGTTGTACTCATCGAGTGTAGGAATCTCGACCTTGATGTTGGGAACACCGCCATCGGTATGTGCGAGGAGTGTGCCAAGCTCGGCCATCTTGTTGACCTCGTCTACACGCTTGCCGGCGAGGTAGTTGAGGCCGTCGAGGTTGGCGTTGTCGGAGGGGACTACGACCTTCTTGTTGGGCTGCGCGATGGTGATGCCAGTCTCGAAGATGATGCGTTGACCCTCTTGAATCCACTGACCCATAGAGTGGAGGTCGGTGGTGAAGTCGGTGCCGGCGGGGAAGATGCCCTTGCCGTCCTTGCCTTCGGACTCGCCGTAGAGTTGCTTCCACCACTCGGTGAAGTAGTGGAGCTTAGGCTGGAAGTTGATGAGGATCTCGGTGCTCTTGCCGTTGCGGTAGAGTATGTTGCGTGCGGCAGCGTAAACGCATGCGGGGTTCTGCTCGAAGGGGACGGAGCTTGCGGTAGCGACCTCCATATCCTTTGCGCCCTGGAGGAGTTTCTTGATGTCGAAACCTGCGACGGCGATTGGGAGGAGACCTACGGGGGTGAGGACGGAGAAACGGCCGCCAACATTGTCGGGTATGACGAAAGTCTTATAGCCCTCTTGTGTGGCGAGCGTGCGGAGAGCACCTTTGGCCTTGTCGGTGACGGCCACGATACGCTTCTGAGCCTCGGCCTTGCCGACCTGCTGCTCGAGTTGCTCTTTGAGGAGGCGGAAGGCTATGGCTGGCTCTGTGGTGGTGCCGCTCTTGGAGATGACGATGACACCGAAGTTCTTGCCCTTGAGGAGTTCAAGGAGGTCGGAGGTGTAGTCCTCGCCGATATTCTGGCCTGCGTAGAGGATGACAGGGGCCTTGCGGTTGGTCTGGAGGTAGTCGAAGCAGTTGGAGAGGCCTTCGATTACGGCACGTGCGCCGAGGTAGCTACCGCCGATGCCTACTACGACAACGAAATCGCAGTTGTCGCGGAGAATTTTGGCAGAGGCCTCAATCTCGTTGAGGAAGGCGTCGGTTGTCTCACTTGGGAGGTGATGCCAGCCGATGAAGTCAGCGCCCTCGCCGTTGCCCTTGTCGAGCTTCTCGAGAGCCTTAGCGATCTCACCCTGGAGGGGTTTGATGTCTACTGAAGCCTTAGAAATGTCAATCTTCATGATGTTGTATGTTGTTATGTTTTTTCGTTTTGGGGCGTTGTGATAGTTGGGTCGTGCGGCCCCAAGAGGTTCATTATCGGAGCTGTTCTGTGAGGAGCATGCACTCGATGACGGGTGACACTTTGCCGTAGATTATGTTGTAGACGCAATCGGTTATGGGCATAGGCACCTGGTATCGCTCGTTTATGGCTTTGATGCTCTTTGTGGCGTAGTAGCCTTCGGCCACCATGAGCATTTCCATTTGCGCAGACTTTACGGAGTAGCCTTTGCCGAGCATTGTGCCGAATGTGCGGTTGCGGCTAAACTGTGAGTAGCACGTCACGAGGAGGTCGCCGAGATAGGCGGAGCTCTTGATGTCGCGTGGTATGGGGTGCACGGTGTCGACGAAGCGTTTAATCTCCTGAATGGCGTTGGAGATTAGGACGGCCTGGAAGTTATCGCCATAGCCGAGGCCATGGAACACACCAGAGGCTATGGCCATGATGTTTTTGAGCACCGCAGCGTACTCTGTGCCGTAGATATCGTCGGAGACGCAGGTCTTGATGAAGTGGCACGTGATGAGACGTGCGTATTCGCGGGCGAGGTCGACATTCTGGCATGCCATGGTGAGGTAGGAGAGCCTCTCGAGGGCGACCTCCTCGGCGTGACAAGGGCCGCTAATGACACCTACTCGGTCGATAGGGACGCCCATGACCTGATTGAGCCACGTGCCGATAATCATATTGCTATCGGGGATGAGACCCTTGATGGCGGATATGACGTATTTGTCGGCGAGAGACTCTGTGAGGTTGGCGAATACGGATTGCACGAAGGCGGAGGGGACGACGACAAAGAGAACATCGCTGTTGCGCACGATGGTGTTGATGTCGTCGGAGAAAGAGATCTTGCGTATGTCGAACTGGATGCTCGAGAGATATGAGGGGTTGTGACCTGTGGCTCGGAAAGTCTCGATATTCTTGCGGCTGCGCACGTGCCAGTTAAGATGGTCGACATTGCAGAGGAGCATCTTGGCTATGGCGGTGGCCCAGCTGCCGCTGCCTATGAGACCGACACGAGGAGAGTCACCAAGAATCGATTCGGGCGTATCGTCGATAGCAACCATTTAGAGAGCGTTGAACCATTGAGCGACATCCTCTTGTTTGAGAGGTGTGAGGCCGAGCTTGTTCTTCTTGTTGATGTCGCAGAGCATTTGGTGAACCTTACCGGGCTTCATCTTGCTCATGTCGGCCACGGTGTATATGCCAGCCATGTAGATGGGGCCTACCCATTCGGCGGGTATGCCGAGTTTGGTGAAAGCCTCTTCGGGATCACGGGCTGGTTTCTTCTCGGGCTTCATTTGTGGGAAGAGCATGACCTCGCCTATGGCGTTCTTGCCGGTCATGAGCATGACGAGGCGGTCGATGCCTATGCCGATGCCAGATGTGGGGGGCATGCCATATTGGAGTGCGCGGAGGAAGTCTTGGTCGATGACCATAGCCTCGTCGTCGCCCTTGTCGGCGAGACGCATCTGCTCTTTGAAACGCTCCTCTTGGTCGATGGGGTCGTTGAGCTCGCTATAAGCGTTGGCGAGTTCCTTGCCGTTGACCATAAGCTCGAAACGCTCGGTCAGGCCAGGTTTGGAGCGGTGTTTCTTGGTGAGGGGAGACATCTCGACCGGGTAGTCGGTTATGAAGGTGGGCTGAATGTATGTGCCTTCGCAGAACTCTCCGAACATCTCGTCGATGAGTTTGCCTTTGCCCAT
>CAZPPW010000046.1:0-14957 GCA_964588595.1 uncultured Marinilabiliaceae bacterium | reverse complement strand
ATCATTAAACTACTTTTACACCTACCCAACAGTTCCTGGTGGGCCATTTAACGGGCCGTGCCATTCATTGAGTTCCACTACCTGCTTAGCTGCAACGATTTGCTCTGCGATGGAACCGTTAGGACGCATAATGCCCACTACCACACGTTCCGAGTTAGCTATCATGTACTTGTTACGTTCTTCGGCCTTTGAACCCTCATCCTCCCATGGTACACTGAAGCCGTAAGTTGTCAGTATCAGCAACTTGCCATCTCCTATGGCCTCAACAATATACGTAGGCCAAACCTTGGGGTATGGGGCGCACATCACCAGCACTGTCGGGATGCCCCTCTTCAACAGGCCTCGGAACACATAGCTCTCCACCTGTTGCAAGTTACCAATCAATACGCAATCAGTCTCACTACTCAGACTATCAAGCCATTTACGTATGGCATCGTAACTGTTCTCCGTCGTTCCTCGCGATGTCAAGAACGCCGTCTTATTCTCGTGCTCAAGCAGCTTTATGTTGCCAATGGGTACTGAAATCTCTGGTGACATATTTATAATTTCTTCGTTTCAACGCTAAGATAATCATAATTTTGGTCTCATCTGATAATGAGACCAAAAAACAGGGAAAAACAAGCGGCCCGCGGAAATTACCTTCCCCGAGCCGCTCCCATATTCCAAAGCTTCTCTGATAAAATACTACCAACTTGATGATGCCCCACCACCCGACGATGATCCTCCACCCCATGAACCACCACTCGTAGTCGTATCATCATTACTACCACTCCCACTGAAATGTGCACCACTGTTCTCGCTCTCCGCCACCTTCAATCCCTCACGCAAAAACACATAGCCACAAGCAGCGCACTTAAATCCTTGACGCCAATACTCCTTTCCATCTCGTGTGAAGTACGTTGCCTCACCATCTTTCTTAATCTTGCCTCGCTTATGGCACTCAGGACACTCTTTGAAACGCTTACTCAAAGCTCCGACACCTGCAATTCCCACAATAGCGGCAAACACGATACCGAATAATGTCATAGATGAGCCTCCGTCACTTGACGACTCACTCCAAGGCAAATCATTGCCTCTAATGACATCACACGAATATCTGACGCCCTCTATCATACCTCTGTCGGTCTGCCCCTTCTTGAATTGTGGCACCATAGCCCGTTCTTGTATGCGCTTGCTCATGGCATCAGTCATGACACCCTCTAGTCCGTCGCCTACCTGAAAACGTATAGTATGGATATCTTCCACATACAGAATCAGCAGACCGTCATTAGCCTCTTTGCGTCCTATTCCCCACTTGATGAACAAGTCTTGCGCAAAGTCAAACACGTCAGTTTCACCAATCGATGGCAACATCACCACCGCCACCTGTGCTTTTGTGGAGTCTTCCAACTGCCTAAGCATCAAGTTTAGGGTGTCGCAAGTCGCAACGCTGAGTATACCCGTGGGATCTGACACGTGGTTGTCATTGCTCACAAGGCGCACATTTGGCACGCTGTCCACGCTGAACGCCTTGATAACGCCCCCTGTAACCTCAGCTGCGTACTTAGCCGCATCGGCAGCATCAGTAGCAACGATGGCAGCATCAATACTGTCCGCAACAGCCGCATCGTCACCATAGCCTGCTGACATGAGCGTCATACCTGCTACGACTCCAACAGCTGAAATAATGGATTTCCTAATGAAGCCCATCATCAAACAGGTTAGAATTTAACCTCGGTAGCCTTCTCGGCTCCCTCATCGGCCTCGAAATAGGCACGAGTCTTGAACCCAAACACACTGGCTACTATCGTCCCAGGGAACTGACGTATCTCGGTGTTATAAGTTTGCGCAGCAGCGTTGAACTCCTTACGCACCACGTTTATTCTGTTCTCAGTACCTTCGAGTTGTGACTGCAACTCCTTGAAGTTCTCGTTGGCCTTCAACTCAGGATAAGACTCGGACACTGCCATTAGCCTTGACAATGCCGATGAGAGCGACCCCTGAACCTTTTGGAAGTTAGCAAGCTGCTCAAGTGTAGCGTTGCTGATATCTATCTTCGTCTGGGTGGCCTCAGCGCGTGCAGAAATCACTGAGTCGAGTGTTCCCTGCTCATGTGTGGCATAGCCCTTGACTGTTGCCACGAGATTTGGAATAAGATCCGAACGACGCTGATACTGAGACTCAACATTCGACCATTTGGTCGACACCTCCTCATCAAGGCGTACCATGCCATTGTAAGTTGATACACCATAGATGGCGACAACGCCCAACACGATGAGCGCAATGTAGCTTTTCTTCATTCGCTTCTGAATGTTTGTTTTGTTAATAAGTAAATTAGTCAGCTGTATATCCTGCTGATGGTTATGTGATGTAGTCACTCCCCTTTGTCACATTCATTTTACGTATTGTGACAAAGGAATGTTCCAATTTATCACCAAAATAGGGAGCTTACTTGTTCACGCCCTTCATCCGCACATACTTCATGCCATTCTGCGCCTGGCACTGCGAATCCCTATTAGACCTTGACGCAGCACTCTTTATAGCATTGTCAATAACCGAGTTCCACGATGGGCTGTCACTTCCATTAAATGCGCTAACCTCACTACGTACACCCTGCATAAATCCGAGCAAGAAGAAACCTCCATCGTTTGAACACCATGAATACTCTCCTGGGCTTGCCGCCGTAGCTATCAGGGTTCCCTTCTGGTTGAGGAACAAATCCTTTAGCTTATTCACATCATAGCTGTCATTGCTCCGCGAGAAGAGCGTATTCGACGTCACGTATGATGGTCTGTTGCTTCCCAAATATGAGTTGCAACAGTCACTCATCACAAGACATAACCGTTCTCCCTTATCCTTTAGCGCATTATATATTGACGACAAAGACACGCAATTCTCGTCAAGGTCAGAGTATGTCGATGGGCAAAGGTCAAGCATCGGGTAATAATCTTTTTGATCATCATAACGGAAACCATGACCCGTATATATGAACACCACTATGTCATTCGACCCTGGTTTCATGTTATTCACGGCCTTAGCTAACTGCTTCTTGCCATAGTTGTCGCCACTCACCAAAGTCTCAGCATATTTGACACCGATAGCCTGCGCTATACTCTTAAACTCATTGCGTACATTCTTCAAGTCAACAGTGCATGCTGCACCAATGTCCGATACATTAGTATTAGCTACCACGATGAGTCTCAACGTTGTTGAGCCGTCATTCACATACGTCTCGCCAGCATCATCATCTTCGTCGTCAGCAACGTTACTATGCTGATTGTGCACCAGGTTCACGCCCTGGGTCAGCATTTTATACTCTTTCTCATCCTCCGAATAAAACTGGGCGATGTACTCCTCATCCATATCAGAGACCATCACCTCCGTGAAGTTTGTCGCCTCAAACCATGAGTCAGTGTCCTCAATGTCGAACGCTATCTGCGGCAACTCTGAGATGTCGCTGCCATCATCCTTCGTCCATGCCCAGATGAGATAAGGCATTCCCTCGCTCTTAGGCTGGTAATATATTACGCCCACATCATCTTTTGACTCTTTTCCCTCCACCTGATATACATACTTCGAGTCGGCCACAGCGTCACGCGCTATCATATCCTCATTGACGATACGCATTGTGCAATTACGCTCGCTGTAGTAGATCAGCAGACCTACATGCTCTTTGTCGTTATCAGGGTCAGTGTAAGTGAGTTCGTAGAATGATTGAGCATTGCCTCTAAGGCACGCTACGAACAACAGGATGGCAGTAGCCAATAGGAATCTAATTTTCATATAACCTATGCTTATATTGTTATGTGCAAAAATAGTAAGAACATTTTGAGACACAAAGCTATGTGCCAATATTTCTATGCTTATTATCTACCAGTACTCTTGACTGTGCTATAATAGATTGCGTTCTGTGGTCGACAACGGGGATTCATTTTCGTCTTGCGCAACGCCCCGTCATACGCACTATTTATTACCGACTGCCATGACGGCGTTTTACTTTTACTGAATGCGCTGACCTCATTGCTAAGCCCATCCATGAAACTCAAAAAGAAGAACCCACCTTTAACGGATATCCATGACACCTGTCCTGGCGTAGCCGACGTGATGATGAGACTCCCACGCTGGTACAAGAATAGATTCTTAAGCCTGTTTACATCAAAATTTCCAACGCTACACGAGGCCAACGTATTGTAATCAGCGGCTGCATACGTCCCACTCACATCCGAGTTACAACAGTCTCCTATGACAAGGTGCAATCGCCCTCCCTTCTGTACAATCGCATTATACACGTCCCCAAGGTTGACTATGTTTCTCTGGTTGAAATCTTCATATGTCGACTCCCGCAAGTCAAGCATTGGATAACTACTATCCTGATTAGAGAAACGATAACCATGACCAAAATAGAAAAACACCACCACATCATCAGATCCAGGCCTCAAGTTATTCAACGCATTAAGCAATTGTGGTTTTCCAAAGTTACTTCCAATAGCTACCGTCTCTTTATACTTCAACCCTACCGCTTGAGCTATATGCTTGAAGTCATTACGAGCAATCCGCACGTCACTCTTACAACCCTCTCCTATTGAAGCATCATTCGTCGCCGCTATGACTATCAGATGCAATGTTGCTCCACTGGCCACATTTGTCCGCAATGGAGGTGTTGATGTACCATTGTTATGGTTGGCTCTCTGACGATCTTCTTGCTGCTTTAAGCGGTTGACCCCTCCCATCAACATCTTATACCCCTGCTCATTCCTCCCATAAAACTGGCATACATACTTATCCGTAAACTGACCAGGCATTATTTGCCTGAAATAGTCCGCTTTGAACCACGAGTTCGGGTCATCTATACGAAAAGCAATGTGCGGAATATCGCTTATATCGCTTGCATCCCTCTTTCTCCACGTCCATACCAAATACGGCATATTCTTCGTCGTAGGCTGATAATACGACACCCCTATGTCATCATCCGACTTTTTCCCACTTACCACGCTCCTATACTTCGACACATAATACTGCCGACGAGACAACAACTCACGGCTCACTACCCGCATCTCACAATTGTTGTCATCATAGTGTATCATAAGCCCCCAATACTCCTTATGGTCATACGGACTCGTATATTGCAACTCATAGAATGCCTGACCCGTCACATCGAGCCACACACCCACCATCAGCACAACCACCGCTATCACATTCCTTACATTCATAACTGCCTCTTTTCCGCTAATGTACTCATTCCTCACATTTTCCACACCCCTCACCACAACATTCTTCCACACCACACACCATTCTGAAACCCTCAACAACGAAAAACCGCGCCTCCCCATCAGAGAAGACGCGGTCATTACCACAGTCTAAGTACTATCCAAAGACTCCCACAAGCACCGTCTTCTCAAACCAGTACCACAAGATACCAGCAAAATAACCCGACAACGCCAACAACGAGAACTTCTTCAAATACCAGATGAAACTAATCTTCTCCAAACCCATCACTACGACTCCTGCCGCAGAACCGATAATCAGGATGCTGCCACCCGTACCAGCGCAGTACGCCAACAACTCCCAGAACAAACCGTCCTGCACATAACTTGCCATGACAGGATCAGCCGCCACAGTAGCCGCATCAGCAATAGGATACATACCCATAGCCGACGCCACCAAAGGAACATTATCCACAACCGACGAGAATATGCCTATGATAGAATCCACCACAAACACATTCCCCACGTTCTCATTGAGCCACTTACCCAAGAATTCCAACGACCCGGTAGCCGCAACAGCGTCCACAGCCACCAAAATACCAAGGAAGAACAAGATAGTGCTCATATCAATCCTCGTGATGATACTCGAAATACGAGCCTTCTCATACTCCTCCTGACCCTTATGCTGCGTACCAATAATAACCTCCGTCACAATCCACAGCAACGCGAGAACCAGCAACACACCCATGAACGGTGGCAGACCAGTGAGATTATGGAAGAACGGCACCGAGATAAGACCACCCACGCCAATAACGAAGATGACATTCCTCATGCTCTGCTTGAACAACGGCCTATCCGTAACCGCGCCACTGTCCTCCGTAGGAGCCGTAATCTCACCCTTCAACGAGAACATTATTATCAACGCCGGAACAGCCAGACATATAAGCGACGGAATCAAAATCCCCTTGATGATGCCTATCGTCGAGACGCACCCCTTAATCCACAACATGATAGTCGTCACGTCACCAATAGGCGAGAACGCCCCACCAGCATTAGCCGCTATAATCACCATGCCAGCGAACTTGATGCGCATATCCCTATCCGCTATCAGATTCTTAAGCACCATCACCATCACTATCGAAGTCGTCATGTTATCAAGCACCGCCGACAAGAAGAACGTCATGATGCATACCTTCCACAACAACGCCTTCGGATTAGGCGTATACAACGCCTTCTTCACAAAACGGAAACCTCCATGACTGTCCACCGTCTCAACCACAGTCATAGCCCCCATAAGGAACAATATCGTGCTACATACCTCAGCAAGGTAATTCGAGAACAAACTCGTACTCATAAACTGCGATATGTTCGCCAACGCGTCATTCCGAGCCCCCTCCGAAAGCAAACCAAGCTGGTATGTCTTCTCAATAATGTCAGGCCCAAACTCCGCAGCGCCCATTAGCAGTAATACCCAGCAGGCTATACCCATCAATAGGGCCACGCCAGCCTTGTTGATCTTCGTCACGCTCTCCAACGCTATTAGAAGGTAGCCTACGACAAAGACCGAGATAATGGCAGTTGTCATTTAGATTGTTTTTTTGAGTGTTTCACGATGCACACCGACAGGTCGACAGCCCATCAACATAGCACCAGTTACTATTCCTGATATCCGAATTCTTTTATTGCCTACGGCTCGGCAGAGCTAAACTCTCAATGCGAAGTTAAACATTATTTTACACAACATGAAATTATTCTCATCCCCCAACACCCCACCAAGCAACCTACGAGCAACTTAGGAGCAACTTAGGAGCAACCCACGAGCAACCTCCCCCACCCCACCCCACGACAAAAAAACAGGAGCCCCCGGCAACAGCCGAGAGCCCCCAAACCTAACATACTATCCGACGCGCCCTACACCTTACCCCGCAAATACTCGTCAATCGACGACGCCGCCCTCCGACCATCACCCATAGCCAAGATAACCGTCGCGCCACCCCGCACAATATCTCCACCAGCAAACACATCCTCCACCGACGTCTGCAACGTCTCACTCGCCTCAAGCGTCCCGCGCTCAGTCGACTTGATATCCGGATGACTGCTCGAAATCAACGGGTTAGGCGACACCCCCACACTCACAATCACCAAATCCACCGCAATCTCCTCAACCGCGCCCTCCACAGGCACAGGCCTACGCCGACCACGCTCATCAGGCTCGCCAAGCTCCATACGCTGCACACGCATAGCCCTCACCCTCCCCTTATCATCCGCCAAATACTCCACCGGATTATGCAACGTCATAAACTCCACACCCTCCTCCTTAGCATGATGTATCTCCTCCAGTCGAGCAGGCATCTCCACCTCCGAACGCCTATACACCAGCACAACACGCTCAGCGCCAAGCCTACGAGCCGTACGCACCGAGTCCATAGCCGTATTGCCGCCACCCACCACGGCCACACTCTTCCCGAAAATAATCGGCGTGTCATAACCCCCATCCGCCGCATGCATCAAATTCACACGAGTCAAATACTCATTCGAACTCATAATCCCATTACTGTTCTCACCAGGGATACCCATAAACCTCGGCAGGCCAGCACCACTACCCACAAAAAACGCCTTGAAACCCTCCCCACGCAAATCATCCATCGTAGCCGTCTTACCCACAATGAAATCCGGCTCAAACTTCACACCCATCCTCCGCAAATTCTCAATCTCAAAGTCCACAATGTCATTCGGCAACCTGAACTCCGGAATACCATACTTCAACACACCGCCAATCTCATGCAACGCCTCAAACACCGTCACATCATAACCCCTCTTAGCCAACTCGCCCGAACAAGTCAAACCCGCAGGGCCAGAGCCAATCACAGCCACCTTCACCCCATTAGGCTTCTCCACCACAGGCGTCGCCGCCTTACCCGACATACGCTCAAAATCCGCCGCGAAACGCTCCAAATAACCAATCGCAACAGCCTTCTTCCCACTCTTCGTATATACACACTTGCTCTCGCACTGCTTCTCCTGAGGACACACACGGCCACACACAGCCGGCAACGTGCTCGTACCCTTAATCACCCGCGCCGCCTCAAGAATCTCCCCACGCTCAATATTCTTAACAAACCCCGGAATATTAATCTCAACAGGGCAACCCGTCACACACGACGGACTCGGGCAGTCCAGGCACCTCTTAGCCTCATTCATAGCCTGCTCCAAGCTCAAACCCATATTCACCTCCATATACGAACGGCTACGCTCCTCGGCATCAGCCTCCGGCATCACCACGCGCTCAATAGCCATCCTGTCCTTAGGCTTCATGCCCTCACGCACAGCCTTGCGCCACTCAGCCTCCCGCTCAGCCCTGCGCACATCTTGTATATCGCTCATTTCTATCATTCACTAAAAATTACTACTTCATCCCGCACGCCTCTTTATAAGCCGCAAACGCAGCCTGCTCCTCCGCCCTGAACCCACCCATGCGCTTCAGCATCTCATCAAAATCCACCTCATGCGCATTAAACTCAGGCCCATCCACGCACACAAAACGAGTCCTCCCACCAACACTCACCCTGCACGCGCCACACATACCCGTCCCATCCACCATAATCGTATTCAGGCTCACCCACGTCGGAATACCATACTTCTTCGTAGTCAACGCCGCAAACTTCATCATGATAGCCGGGCCAATAACCACAGCCTCCGACACCTTCTCACGCCCAATAACCTCCTCCATGCCATTCGTCACCAACCCCTTCTTCCCATACGACCCGTCATCCGTCATCACCACGACATCATCCGCATACTCCCTCACCCGATCCTCCAAAATAATCAAATCCCTGCTCCGCCCCGCCAGCACAGCCACAACCCTGTTCCCAGCCCTGTGGTGAGCCTCAATAATAGGAAGCAACGGAGCCACGCCAACACCGCCACCCGCGCAAAGCACAGTCCCCTCCTGCCTCTCAATCTGAGTAGCCCTGCCCAGCGGCCCCACAACATCCTCCACATAATCACCCACATTCTTACTCGTCAACTTCCACGTCGACACGCCAATACGCTGAACCACAAGCGTAATCGTACCCTTCTCCACATTCGAGCCGGCTATCGTCAACGGCACCCTCTCCCCGTTCTTGTCAACCCTCACAATCACGAAATGACCCGCCTTGCGAGCCTTCGCTATGCGTGGAGCCTCAATCTCGAGCATAATGACATTCTCCGAGAAATGCTCCTTTGCAACAATCAGATTCATTTGTCTTGTTTTATTATTGTCGTCTTCGGTCAATCAAGCATGACGCAACACACAAGTCCCGCCACATACTCAATCCACGTGCAAAATTCTGAAAAAAATCCCTTTTTTGCACACCTCCCCCCTTGTTTATAACACTTTTTTCATCTGTACACCCCCCGCCCCCATCACCTCTACCCCGCCAGGCGTAACCAAAACCCATCCCCTCCCCCCTCCCACACACTTTCCCACTTTTTTCACTAACTTAGCGCGACCTATAAACCCTCTTCTGTCCTCATGCTCAAGGCAGCCTTCTTCGACATCGACGGTACCCTCGTCAGCTTCAACACTCACTGCGTCCCGCAGTCCACCATCCAAGCCCTCGACGCCCTCAAAGCACACGGCGTCAAATGCTTCATCTCCTCCGGACGACACCTCTCAAGCATCGACAACCTCGGAAACCTCCAATTCGACGGCTACGTCACCGTCAACGGCGGCATAAACTACTACCAAGGACATGTCATCGACTCCAACCCCATCAACAAATCCGACATCCTCCAAGCACTCAACATACTCTACCCCACCCCACACACCAACCCCACCCTACCCCCCTACCCCGTCTCCTTCGTACTCCGCGACGGCCTCAAAATGAACTTCTACACCCCCACGACCGAGCAAATGTTCCTCCAGCTCAACTTCCAACGGCCCGAGCTCACCAACCTCCGCCCCCTCGCCTCCTCCGACGTCTTCCAGATGATCTCCTTCTTCCCCACATCCGCCGAACCCTCCATCATGCCACTCTTCCCACACTGCCAGTCCGAACGCTGGAGCCCCCTCTTCACCGACATCGTCCCCCTCGGACAAAGCAAAGTCCGTGGCATGAAAAAACTCTGCCAAATAATCAACGCCGACCCCTCCGAAATCATCGCATTCGGCGACGGCGGCAACGACAAAGACATGCTACGCTTCGCCGGCACCGGCATAGCCATGGGCAACGCCTCCGACGACGTCAAAGCCTGCGCCAACATAGTCTGCCCCTCAGTCGACGACAACGGCATCCTCTGGACCGTGAATCGCCTCCTCAACATCTAAACCACACCAACCCAACATCCCATCCAAGCATGACAAGGATTCTCTTAACCATACTCCTCCTCACCTCCTCCCTACTCACCCTCGCGCAGCAAATCGTAACCGACGCCGGACGAACCTACAAACTCCACACCGTCGCCAAAGGCGAAAACTTCTACCGCCTCTGCCTCGACTACTCCGTATCCCAAGAAGACATAATCTCCGCCAACCCAAGCCTAAAAACCACAGGCCTCGTCGAGGGCGTCGTAATACGAATCCCACTCAACTCCAACAACAACAAAGCCACCTCCCCCTACACCGTCAAAAAAGGCGACACCGCCTTCAGCATAGCCAAACAACACGGCATGACCGTCCCACAACTCCTCGCACTCAACCCCTCAATAACCTCCGGCGTACGCGAAGGACAAACAATCACCGTCCTCACCCCCACCACCCCCACCACCTCCACCTCCACATCCAAAGAGATGGTCGACTACACCGTCCAACGCGGCGAAACCATGTTCAGCATCTCCCAACGACACGGCCTCACCGTCCCGCAACTCCTCGCACTCAACCCCGCCGCCACAGCAGGCATCAAGGCGGGCGACATCATCAAAGTCCCCTCACTATCCTCACAAGCCTACGCCATCCACATCATCTCACCTGGCGAAACCCTCTACTCCATAGGCCGCCGCTACGGCGTCAAAGCACAACAGATAATCGACGCCAACCTATCCCTCAACCCCGCAAGCCTCCCCGTCGGCACCGCCATTCGCATCCCACACTCCTCCATACCCAGCGAAGACGACAACTTCTTCTACCACCGCATCGCCAAAGGCGAAACCCTCTACTCCCTATGCGTCAAATACAATGTCCTCCAAGACAAGATAACATCCGCCAACCCCAACCTCGACTGGAACGCACTCCAAATCGGGCAAGTCATAGCAGTCCCCAAAGAACTCAAATCCCAAACCACCTTCACCGACCACGAAGTCGAAAAGCGAGAGACCCTCTACTCCATCTCACACCTCTACTCCATATCTATCGACGACCTCACCAACGCCAACCCCGGCCTTACCGCCGATAACCTCAAACGTGGCATGACCATCAAAATCCCTCACACCTCCACCCCAGCCAACGCCACCCCAGCCACAACCGACACCTCCTACATCGGTCTCGCCTCCACCATCGGACAATGGGGACAAGGCTACGACTACATCGCCGCCGGACGCCCCAACATCAACGTCTTCCTCATGCTCCCCTTCAACGCCTACTCCGAGATGAAAGACCTCCGCAATAGCGGCGTCAACGTCAATTCACAAAGCTACCCCTTCAAAAGCCGACGCTACATCGAGTTCTACGAGGGCGTACGCATGGCCCTCGACAGCCTATCCCAAGCCGGCGCCAACATCACCCTCCGCGTCCTCGACACCAACAACCGTCTCGAAGCCATAAACCAACTCAACACAGCCCCCGTGACCCCCGACATCATCATAGGCCCCGCACACCGCGACGAAATGGCCGACGTGATGCGCTACGCCAACGATAAACGCGTACCCGTAGTCCTCCCCTTCGCACAATGCGACAGCACCATCCTCGAAAACCCCTACATCTTCCAAGCCAGCGTCATCGACTCCATAAGCGGACTCGAAATTCTCTCACAAATGGTCGAAAAACTCTCACCCGACCAAAACGTCATAATGCTCACCTCCCGCTCCAAATCCGCACAATACAAGTTCCGCACCCAAACCATGCGCACCCTCTGCGCCAACGCCAACATCCCCCTCAAAGAATACGAATACAAAACCTCCAACGCCCACGACTTCCTCCTCCAAATAGCCAACGACAAACCCAACATCATCTTCGTCCCCTCCAACAACGAAGCCACTGTCAACAGCACCCTAACCTCTCTCTCAGGCATACTCGAGCAGAAACCCGACGCCAAAGTCGAACTATGGGCCACAAGCGAATGGCTCGCCTTCCAAACCATCGAAATCGACGTCTTCCACCACCTCAACACTCGCATCTACACCACCTTCGCCATCGACGAGTCCAACCCGCACACCCGCTACACCCTCAACCTCTACCGCAAACTCTACAACACCGAGCCCATCGCCTTCATGCCCTACTTCCAAAAACTCAAACCCCTATCAGGCTTCTCCGAATATGGCCTCTGGGGCTACGATATAGCCCTCAAATTCGTCGGCGCACTGATATCACGAGGCCCCTCATTCCCTCGCGACATAAACTCCTACAACCCACCAACACTCCAATCCAACTTCCAGTTCCGCAACCTCACCAACTGGGGCGGAGCTGTCAACGTCGGCCTCAAAACAATCTCCTTCACACCCTCCGGCGACATCCAAGTCGCCAACGTCCTCTAACCTCCCCTTCCCAACCCTTCATACTAAGACAACAACAACAAAGTGATCGCGATAAACAACCTCTCCGTAGCCTTCGGCGGATTTAAACTCTTCGACGGCATAACCTTCAACGTCGGCGACAAAGACAGGATAGGCCTCACCGGCAAAAACGGCGCAGGCAAATCCACCATGCTCAAAGTAATCTGCGGCATCCAACCTCCCTCCGAAGGCTCCGTATCTATACCCAAAGACTGCTCCATAGGCTACCTCCCCCAGCACATGACCTACGGCGACGATAAAACAGTCTTCGCCGAAGCCGAGACCGCCCTCAAAGAACTCAAAGCCCTACAAGCCCGAGTCGACGAGATGAACACCGAGCTCGCCACTCGCACCGACTATGAGTCCGACAACTACATGAAGTTCCTCACCGAACTGTCCGAGAAAACCGAACGTCTCTCAATGATGGGCGCCGACAACTATAAAGCCGAAATCGAGACCACCCTCAAAGGCCTCGGCTTCGAACGCTCCGACTTCACCCGCCCCACAAAAGAATTCTCCGGCGGTTGGCGCATGCGCATAGAACTCGCCAAAATACTCCTCGCTCACCCCGACGTAATCCTCCTCGACGAACCCACCAACCACCTCGACATCGAGTCCATTCAATGGCTCGAAGACTTCCTCAAAGACTACTCCGGCGCCGTAGTCGTAATATCCCACGACCGCGCCTTCCTCGACAACGTCACCACACGAACCGTCGAAATAGTCCTCGGCAAAATCTACGACTACAAAGCCAACTACTCCAAATACCTCGTCCTCCGTCAAGAACGCTTCGAGCAGCAGATGAACGCCTACCGCAACCAGCAAAAAATGATTGCCGACACCGAGAAGTTCATCGAGCGTTTCCGCTACAAGGCCACCAAATCCGTCCAAGTCCAAAGCCGCATCAAGCAACTCGAAAAGGTCGAACGCATCCAGGTCGACGACTTCGACAAGAGCGCACTCAACATCAAGTTCCCCCCTGCCCCACACTCAGGCGTCATAACCGTCCGCGGCAAGCACGTCACCAAAGCCTTCGGCGACCACGTCGTAATCAACGATGTCGACTTCGAAATCGAGCGCGGCGAGAAGGTAGCCTTCGTAGGCCGTAACGGCGAAGGCAAAACAACCATGGCTCGCATGATTATGCGCGAGCTCCAACACCAAGGCGAGATAGTCCTCGGTCATGGCGTCAAAATCGGCTACTTCGCCCAAAACCAAGCCGATATGCTCAACCCCGAGGACACCGTGTTCGACACAGTCGACCGCGTCGCAGTAGGCGACATCCGTCTCAAAATCCGCGATATGCTCGGCGCCTTCATGTTCAGCGGCGAAGACATCGACAAAAAGGTAGGCGTGCTCTCCGGCGGCGAGCGCACACGCCTCGCCATGATCAAACTACTCCTCGAACCCGTCAACTTCCTCATCCTCGACGAGCCTACCAACCACCTCGACATACGCTCCAAAGAAATCCTCAAGCAGGCCATAAAAGACTTCGGCGGCACAGCCGTCATCGTCTCACACGACCGCGAATTCCTCGATGGCCTCGTCTCCAAAACCTACGAGTTCCGTGGCGGCAAAATGAAACTACACCTCGGCGGCATATACGACTTCCTCCGCGACCGCAAACTCGAATCTCTCCGCGAACTCGAAGCCGAACGCGCCAAGGCAGCACCCCAGCAACCCAAAGATACACCCAAAGCCCCCACCCCACAAAAACAAGACACCCCCGTGCCCTCCAAACCCCAAATGTCCTACGAGCAGAAACGAGAATACGACCGCAAAGTCAACAAACTCACCAAAGCCATCAAGACCACCGAAGACGACATCGCCAAAGCCGAAGCCGAAGTGGCCAACATCGAGAAACAACTCGAATCCTGCTCCTCCAACTCCCAAGCCACAGAACTCGCCTCCCAACACACCAACGCCACCTCACGCCTCAACTCCCTCATGTCACAATGGGAACAACTCCAATCCGACCTCGAATCCCTCAACAAATAACCCCCCAACCCCACCATCATCTCCCCACCTCTCGCACCCCCAGTTGTACAGACGATGTCCACATCGTCTCTACGCCGCCAGGCGTGC
>CAZPPW010000045.1:0-15065 GCA_964588595.1 uncultured Marinilabiliaceae bacterium | reverse complement strand
CCTAACTACACTTCCACCCTCAACCCATCATACGCCAAACACATATTCTCCGGCAATGTCGGCCCGACAACCGATTGCAACCCCATATTATGCGAGATATGCGTGAAATACGTCCGCTCCGCCTTAACCTCCCGCGCTATCTCTATCGCCGCCTGAAGACTAAGGTGTGCCGGATGCTCCAACGGGGCGAGAGCGTTAAGCACCAACGTGCGCACCCCCCGCAGAAGCTCAACAGTAGACGCCGATATAGTCTTAGCGTCGGTTATGTACCCAAGGTCATTGATGCGATACCCCACGATAGGCAGATTGGCATGCATCACCGGCAGGGGCGTTATGCGTACGTCGGCTATATTGAACGGGTCAAGCGATATGGGATGAAGCGTCATGCGCGGTGCTCCCGGGTACGGATGCTCCGAAAAGGCGTAATAGAGGTTCTTCTTCACAGCGTCAGCCACATCCGGGCGGGCATATATCTCTATCCCATGACGTTGGGAATAATTCACGCCCCGAAGGTCATCCAGCCCTCCCACATGGTCGTAGTGTATATGCGTCAGCAGCACCGCCGTAATGTCCGACTTGCCGTTGACGAGCATCTGTTGGCGGAAGTCAGGTCCCGCGTCGATAAGTATGTTCGCATTGGGTGTCTCAATATATGCCGATGTGCGCAGCCGCTTGTCGTGTGGGTCTGTCGATTGGCAGGTGGAGCATTGGCATCCTATGACGGGTACTCCTGTCGAGGTGCCAGTGCCGAAGAAGGTCAGAATCATGGTCTATTCCTCCATGTCTTTGGTGATGTCCGCCGCGGTCATTTGCGCCACGCGGATAATGTCGGCAGGTGCCACGAGCACCATCACACCGCGCTGCCCCGCCGAGATGGTTATCGAGGGCCAGTTGTTGACGCTCTGGTCTATGAATGTCGGGAAATGTTTCTTCATGCCTATGGGTGAGCACGCCCCGCGCATATAACCCACGTTCTCAAGTAGGTCTTTGACGTGCAGCATCTCGGCGCTCTTGTTGGCCGACACTTTGGCGGCTTTCTTCAGGTCGAGCGATCTGTTGGCGGGTATCACGCACACAAAGAGGCCATTGCGGTCGCCACGGAGCACAAGCGTCTTGAACACCCGGGCTGGGTCAAGACCAAACGATTCAGCGGCGTGCATGGCGTTGAGGTCGTCAGGGTCAAAATCGTAGGCTTTTATCTCGTAATGCACCTTCTCCTTGTCAAGGATGCGTGCCACATTCGTTTTCGGGGTCTTCATCATTAGGGGATTTGCTAAGCGAAGATAGCCTTTAAGGCCGATATAAGCAAGTACTTTAGGGTAGGGTGGGGGAGGCATTGACCTCGCAAATGAGTATGTGGTCTGACTTTTTGTCAACGACTACTACACGTGTGCATGACACTATTGCCATGCTGTCTGACGTATTGTCACAGTTGCCGAAATGGCATACTTGTTGCTAAGTAGGGTTTCGCAAGTAAGCAATAAACATCAATCGATATGGCATCAGGAAAAATAGGGGTGTCCACCAAGGACCTATTCCCAATCATCAAGAAGTTTCTCTATTCAGACCACGACATTTTCTTGCGCGAGATTGTCTCCAACGCCGTCGACGCCACGCAGAAGCTCAAGGTGCTGGCCGGTAACGGTGAGTTCAAAGGTGAGCTTGGCGACATGAAGGTGAGCGTCTCCGTCGATAAGGACGCCAAGACCATCACCGTGTCCGATAACGGCATCGGCATGACCGCCGAGGAGGTCGAAAAGTACATCAACCAAATAGCTTTCTCTGGTGCCGAGGAGTTCCTCGAGAAACATAAGAATGACGCGGCCACTATCATAGGTCACTTCGGCCTCGGCTTCTACTCCGCCTTCATGGTGTCCGACCGTGTCGAGATCGTCACCAAGTCCTACAAAGAGGGCTCTAAGGCCGTGCGCTGGTCTTGCACCGGCGAACCAGAGTATACCCTCGAGGATGCCGAGCGCGAAAGCCGTGGCTCCGACATCATCATGCACATCTCCGACGAGGAAAAAGAGTTCCTCGAGAAGAACAGGGTTCAAGAGCTTCTCTCCAAATATTGCAAGTTCCTGCCTGTCCCAATTGTTTTCGGCAAGAAAACCGAGTGGAAGGACGGCAAGGAGCAAGAGACTGCCGAGGATAACGTCATCAACGACACCACACCAGCTTGGGTCAAGAAACCTGCCGACCTGAAGGATGAGGACTACATGAAGTTCTACCACCAGCTCTATCCTATGGCCGAGGACCCGCTGTTCTACATCCACCTCAATGTCGACTACCCCTTCACCCTCACCGGCATCTTGTACTTCCCCAAGATTAAGAGCAACCTCGACATCAACAGGAACAAAATCCAACTCTATTGCAACCAGGTCTTCGTGACCGACAGCGTCGAGGGCATAGTGCCAGACTTCCTGACGCTCCTCCATGGCGTGATCGACTCGCCCGATATCCCCCTCAACGTCTCCAGGTCCTACCTCCAGTCCGATGGCAACGTGAAGAAGATCTCAAGCCATATCACCAAGAAGGTGGCCGACAGGCTCGAGGAGATCTTTAAGAACGACCGTGCCACATTCGAGAAGAAGTGGGACGACCTGAAGATCTTTATCGAGTATGGCATGCTGACCGACGAGAAGTTCTGCGACAGGGCTCAGAAGTTCGCGCTGCTCAAGGATGTCGACGGCAAGTACTTCACTTTCGACGAGTACAAGACCCTTGTCAAGGACAACCAGACCGACAAGAACGACACCATGGTTTGCCTCTACGCCCACGACAAGGCATCGCAATACAGCTTCATCGACAGCGCGCAGAAGAAGGGCTACAACGTCCTCCTTCTCGATGGCCAGCTCGACACCCCGTTCATGAACATGCTCGAGCAGAAGTGGGAGAAGACTCGTTTCTCGCGCGTTGATGCCGACACTATCGACAAGCTCATCGTCAAGAACGATGCTCCCGAACTGACCCTGAGCGTGGCAGAGAAGTCCAACCTCGAGGAGGTCTTCCGTGCCGAGACTCCCAAAGAAGACGCTAAAGCCAACTACACCGTGTCGGTCGAGGCACTTGGCGAGAACGAGCTGCCCGTCATCATCACCCAAAACGAGTGGATGCGCCGAATGAAGGAGATGAGCGCTGTCCAAGGTGGCGCAATGTCCTTCTATGGCGAGATGCCCAACACCTTCAACCTCGTCGTCAATGCCAATCACCCACTGGTGGACCGTGTCCTCAAGGAGATGAACAGCAAGACAGCCGAGGCTCTGGCCCCCGTCGCCGACTCTATCGCCAAAGACGAAGCCCGCAAAGCCGAACTCAACAAGGCCAAAGAGGGCAAGAAGAACGACGAGGTGCCTCAGGCCGACATCGATGAACTTGAAGCCATAGACCGCCGCCTCGGCGATGAGCGCAAGAAACGTACCGACATATTGGCAGACTTCGCCAAGGACGAGAAACTCGTATCCCAACTCATCGACCTCGCCCTCCTCTCCAACAACATGCTGAAAGGCGAAAGCCTCACCAACTTCATCAAACGCAGCATCTCCCTGATGTAACCCAGGCCACACAAACCTGATATACACAAAGCGGGGCGAACCGACAGGCTCACCCCGCTTTAACTATATCCTCCCCTCACGTACAGACCTCCTCCCCCATCCCCTCACATCCTTCCTAACTAACCACGAGCAACTCCCCCATGTAGAGACGTCCGCCCGCGGCGTCTCTACGCCGCAAGACGTGCCAGCACCTCCCGTTGCCCACCCGCCGTCCTCATCCCCTCTACGCCGTAAGGCGTGCACCACCCATGCGAGCAACCCCCACTTGTACAGACGCTCCCCCCATCCTCTCTACGCCGCCAGGCGTACCACCTCCCCTAACGGCAACCCAAGATCGCACCTGCAGTCAGCTGTAAACCCGTTGCCCGCAAAGTCTTTACACTCATTCTCCCCTAATGCGCACCGCGTCCCCAAACCCACCCAAAACACCAACGCAGGGGACAACCCTCTCAGGTCGCCCCCTGCGCAAAACTATCTCCTAAATTCCTAAACGTCAAAAGACGACTTATACTTGATGCTCACAGAATATGTCTGACCCTCATACTCAAAGTACCACGTGAAAATCGGGTAATACACATTCCGCAAATTGCCGCCCAAGTTCTTAGTCGCCCCAGGCTTCAGCACACCCAAAAGCGACTCGTCCGCGCCCTGCATCACCACCTCGTTAGTCTGCGAGTCCGTGATGGTGAAGTAAGTCAACGTCACCTCCTTGTCACTATTGTTCGTAATGTGGCAATACTCTGCGCCTAATATATAGCCGTTTATATATGTGCCATTCCCCGAAATCTCCAGACTCATAAAATCCGTGATCTCATTCGCACTTACCACGCAGATCGCGCTATGCCCACCGTCTGCCGAGGTCACTCTGATAATAGAGCTGCCATATTGTTTCGTGGTGATTGTGCCATTCTCGTCAACCGATACGACATCTGGGTCTTCACTCGACCACGTCACATCCAAGTTCGCGGCATCGCTCGGCGTGATAGTGAGATACTCGCCAAGATTAAACGTGCTGCCAATAACCATCGCCTTGCTGGTCACACCCAGCGATACGCTCTTGACCGATATAGGCCTGACGTGCACCGCGTATTTTGCGCTGACGCTCCCATTCACCGTCGCCGTGACAGTGTAGTCCCCAATCTCCGTAAGCTCAGGCGCGAAGGTGAGGCCTTTGCCCGAAACCTTATTCTCATACCCCTCTCCCTCAATCAAGTACTCCACGCTCTCTATCTTCGCGTAATATGGCTCATATTCCAATGTCAGCTCCACAGTCTCTTTCTGCTCAATCGTATACTCCTGCTCTGCATACCATATCCTCTCCACCTTCGCGGGATTGGCCGTCAGTTTGCACGATGCCGCCTTGCCGTCAAGCTTCACCCTCACCGTGCACTCCCCGTCACCAATCACCGCTACACGACCATCACCAAGCACAACGGCAATGCTCCCGTCCGATGTGTCCCACGTCACCTCTTTATAAGTCGTATTCTCTGGCAATATGCTGTACGACAACGTTATAGTGTCGCCCACGGTAACCGTCTTCTCCGTCTCTCCCATCGTTATCGACTCAACCTTCACCGGGTCCACCGTCACAAAGCACGATGCGCTCAACCCCAAATCCACTGCCGTGACCGTCACCTTCGTCTCGCCCACCTTCACCGCTGTGACAAGTCCATTCTCGTCAACTGTGGCGATAGTGTTGTCCGCCGATTTCCACTCATACTCGGGTGCCTGAAGCTCGGCAGGTTTGTGCGACACCGTCAGACTGAGCGTGTCGTCTACGGTCATGACCACTTCTCGGCGGATGCTGATACTCTCAACAGACGCCTCATCATCATTCTCGCAAGCGGAGAATACGCCCGCAAACGTTGCGAGCAACACGGTGAACACTGTGCTTGTTCCTAACTTTCTTTTCATAATAGAGTGAGTTAAATTCCATAAGGGTAGCGGCTTCTGCGATGTAAGAATCATAGCTGAAACTCTCACTATTTCCGCCCTTATTTTGTCAATTCAAAACTACTCTCTCTCTCTCTCTTCCAAATTATAACTGTTAAATCTTCTCCCCCTCCTCCCACTTTTTTCTCATGCGCATATCCCTTCCTCCCCAAACCCGCAACCTCCCGTTGCACACCCGCCGTCCCCATCCCCTCTACGCCGTAAGGCGTGCTAACCCCCTAACGGAAACCCCTAACGCCCATCCCCACCCGCACATTTCCACCCCACCTCCTACCCACACACAAAAACACGGGGCCAGCCCCCAAAGGCCAGCCCCGCTATAATCATATCCTGTAAAACCCTACTTCCAGAACTCTCCCATCTGCGACTCCGCCGCAGCCTCAGTCAGGTCGGGCAGGTTGCAGAAAAAGTCAAGCCCCGTCTCCTCCTCCAGCTTATCGATGGTGACTGTATATTGACGCAAGTCGGCCTCAGAGTATTCCGAAGAACCATCAAGGGGCTTAATCTGGTCATCATGAGGCACGAGGAAGGCTATTGCCTTATACTCCCCATCCTTCACCGCCAGTATCGCCATGAAGTAATATGCGGGGCAGGCAAGTCCTTTGACGGTCATGCCATTGGCATCGGTGGTAGGTGTCTTGCCATCTGCGCCTGCCGTTTTGCCGGTGAAGTTGATGAGGCGGTTATTGATTGTGCCACCCTTGCATACGTAGACAGTGTCATACGTGTTGGCTTGAGTAGCGTCGCCCCAAGTGCGCACCTCGTCCTCCATGCGTCGCCAGATGCCGGTGTTGAAGCCATTGAGCATCGGGCTCATATTGCTGAAATAGAAGGTCTGTTCGTTCATCTCAGTGCTGCATAGCCTGTCGCCCGAAGCGCAGATGTGACCACGATCCAGGCCATCGTTGGTGTGGTTGTAGTTCGTGACCTGCATATCCTTGGGAAGGTCAGGGTCGGCCTGAAAGGCGTCACTGCTGGCACGCTTCACGTTCTGCTGACTGTTATACTTGTCCATCGTGTAGGCCACCCATGCGGAATGCTTGAGCTCGGCGTTCCACTCGAGGGAGAAGTTGACGACGCTCTTGTTGTTGAGCGTAGCATAGTGGGCCACGAAGGTGTTAGACGTGTTGAAGCGGGGCATCTCCATGCGCAATGCCACAGCTCCGTAACCTGTGGTGTCGTTGGCGTTGACGTTAGGCTGGCGTATCGAGGCGGCCTGATAGAAGGTGATAGTGTCGTTGGCTGTGCCGCAACGCACAGTCAGTGTGACGTTGCGTGTGGTGTACGACGTGTTGGGCTCTGCCGTGGCAGTCAGGGAGAGGTCGCCACTGCCGTATGTGGGGTCCACGGTCAGCCACGAGGGGATGTTGGTGATTGTCCATGAGGCGTTGGCCGTGACGTTGATATTGGCCGTGCCACCCTGGTTGTCAAACTGTACTTTGTCGGCTCGTATGGCCACGACGTCCTCCTCCTCATCGTCGCATGATGCGAGAGGCGCGGCAAGGAGGGCTGAGAATAGCAGCAGGCCACAGACTTTGAGTGTCTTAATCATCGTGATTGGTTATGTGTTGAAACAAAGAAAGGGGAGACGAGACACTTGGCTCACCTCCCCGCTTATTGTTTTGTCGTTTACTCTACCTCTTGGAGCGAATCCTCGACGTACTCGAAAGTACCCTTGGCTGTCAGACGGTAGGCTATGGTGTAGCTTATGCCGGCGTTGCTGCCATTGTTCTCCTTGCTGTAGTAGGCCACGAAGTTGATAGTGTAGATGACGTCTACACCGTCCACGAGGTCGGCATTGGGATAGAGCACACCGAGCACCGCGGCGTAGGTCGTGATGAGGTTCTGCTGAAGCTGCTCAAATATCTGCTCATCGGTCATGCCGTCGTAGGCTGACGACTGATCCGATGCCTTGGATGCACGCCAGTCTACGTTGTTGTAGTAGGCCGAGCTGCCGGTGTAGTACTCGTTGTTGCCGTAGCTTGTGACGTAGCCCTCACCCTTATTTTCGCATTTGTTCAACTTCACATCAATATTCTCCCATACCCAGTCGGTCACAGCCTGATAGAATGCCTTGGCTGTGGCGTCGCTACGGTCGTAGGGCAGGTTGATGGTGACGCATGGGTCGTACATCCATGAGGAGGATCTTACAAACTGACCCGTCGTGGTGGTGTAGGTGGCCGATGCTGCCCAAGCGTTGTTGGAGTAGGTGTATTCCGCAGCCTCAATATCGCTGTTGTAGTAGTACACAGCGGCCGCCTTGTCGCCCTCTTGTGCGTAGGGAAGCTTGACACCAAAGAACTGAGCAAGGTATGTGGCAGGCTTATTCGACGAGCTGAAGTTGCTGGCAGAGATGCCCATAGCCGTATAGTCGGAAGGATTGACCACGAGGATGTCCGAAGGCTCCGACCACGATGTGCCGTCGTAGGAGTAGAGGGCAAGCTTAGTCTCCGAATTGTCGGTGGCCGCCTTCAACGACTTATTGCCGTCGGTGGTGAAATCCGCTCCCTCCTCATAGTCGGTCGAGACATATATGCCAAGGTAGTCCGACACATCGTTGCCGCTGAAGTAGTTGGCCGCCCAGTCTACGGAGACGTATGGTGATGTGGCCGACGAGAGGTCAATCTCCGCCGTCACGAACCAGCTCTCCGACTCATAGTTGGTCTTGTTGATGTAAGCTGATGCCTTGACGCCATATTTCTCGGTCATAGTCCAGACGTATGAGGCAGCTGCGGGCAGGGTCACATCGTTCATGAAGTAGCCATCGGGAACGGTGCTCGAGAGGAGGCTGTTCGATGCTATGATGCCAAGCTTAGAGTCGGCGTATGAGCCGTATGAGCTGTATTTGGTGTCGTAGTGGATGGTCTTAGCCTTGTCAACATTGGCGATGGATACACCATTGTCAGAGACTGTGACCGTCCAGTCGTAGCCCTCGTCGCCAACTGATGAGGCGGAGTTGAAGCTGTCGTAGGTGCCCTTCATGTAGAGGTAAGAGCCATCGGCGTTCTTCATGTTGAAGCCCTTACTCGAGGCCTCGAACTCTACGAATATAGAAGCGGCATCGGCGGCAGATACCACATTGTCGGTGACTGTCACAGGGTCGCTGGTGCTGTAACCGTATGCCTTGCCGTCCTTAATCTTGCCGAAAGCGTAGTACGAAGCGCCATCTTTGGCCAGGACAAGATATTTGCCTGCTCCAGCAAACGACGATGCCAAGGCGTAAGAACCATCATCTTGCAAGGCGAAGAGGGTGGGAAGCACGTAGTTGTTGACCGATGCGTCGCCCACCTTGAGGTTCTTAACCTCGACTGTGCCTGCAAGGCTTGTGGTGCTCTGATAGCGGAGGGCGAGACGTATGGTCTGACCTGCGTAGGCCGAGAGGTCTACATTGCCCGAGCTGACATAGCTCCAACTGCTGCCCGTGGGATATTGCGCGCCCGAGAGCTTTGTCCAGTGGCATTCAGGGGCTTCACTGGCAGACGATGATGGCTCACTGTCGGAATACTTGTAGGTCACGAGTACATAGTCGCCACTCTGCGCATCGCTGATGGCGGTGGGCAGGAGAGCGGGTATAGAGGCTACGGTCGACTTAGTGAGGTATTGCGCCTTGGCTGTGCCGTTCCAAATCTTAGAGTAGTCATCGGAGGTCAACTCGTAGGTCTTAGCACCAGCGAGCTGGCTGATATACTCCGGGGCATCGGTCGAGAGCTTGTAGGTGATGGTCACGGCCGAACCCTTGTCGGCTGTGTACCACTTCTTGGCTACGAACTTGGCGAGATACTTCTGTGCAATGGCCTCCGAGGGGAATGCCTTTGCGCTCTTGACCTTGGCGAGCTCTGCCGCCTCGTCGGTGTTGTCGGCAGTGTAGCCTGCTATGGTTGAGTAGTCCGACTCTGTAAGCTCATACGATACGCCAGACATGACGTTAGTCTGACCTTCACTTACGAGCTCATCAAGACCCTCGAAATTGTCATTGTAGTCGTCGCACGCCGCAAGAGCTATGGCGAGGGCTGCAAATAATATACTTTGAGATTTCATTGTATGCTTATTAAGGGTTTAGAAAGAGACCTTGAGGCTAAGAGAGTATGTTCTGCCGAAGCCGTAGAATACCTTGTAGGCAGTGGTCCAATCGTGCTTGTCGCCATCGGTTGCCTGCTGTATATACTCCTGGTCGAAGAGGTTGTTGACCTTGCCCGAGAGACGTGCATGGAGCTTGTCGGCGAGGTCGAAAGAGTAGCTGGCGTCAATGTCGAAGGTGTAGCTTGAGGGTATGCGCCAAGGGCTGGAGTATACCTTGCGCTTGTTGAACTCAATGTCGTTAGAGCTGAAGTCCCAGTCGGCATAGTTGCGGGCGAAGAGGTTGTAGTCGGCACCAATGCGCAGTCCCTCCATAGGCTTGAACTTGACACCAAGGGCTGCCGTGGTCT
Organism: uncultured Marinilabiliaceae bacterium; assembly: GCA_964588595.1. Taxonomy (GTDB): domain Bacteria; phylum Bacteroidota; class Bacteroidia; order Bacteroidales; family Marinilabiliaceae; genus W3P20-009. Next base: position 5,131 of record CAZPPW010000045.1, on the reverse strand, counting down.
GTGCGGAACCACCAACCTTGACCTTGTCGAGCGAGAACTCCATATAGGCGTGGTCTGGACCCTTTGCGGCAGATGCCACAGTACCCTTGGAATCCTTGATTGGGTTGCCGGCAGAATCGTAGAAGTAGCCTTTAGGATCGGAATCCCACACCCAGTCACCCATGGAGAACATGGCGTTGATATCGACCCACTTGGCAGGACGCCCTACGAGTTCAACCTCAAAACCCATATGGCGTGCGTCGACACCCTCCATGTTGAAGAACCATGAGTCTTGTTCACCATTCTCTTTGGTGATATCACCACGCTTGCTCTGCGTCTTATCCATCCACTTGGTGAAGTAGCCGTTGACTTTGGCACTGAAAGCACGCGACTCGAAGCCGTAGCCCACCTCGAACGAGGCGATACGCTCGTTGACGGCGTCGGGGTTAGTCTCGTTGCTGACGGTGCTGGAGAGGAACGCGCCACCCGAGAAGAACGGGGCGCGGCTGATGTAGCCGGCATTGAAGAAGACGTTGTTATTGTCGTTGAGGTTGTAGTTGGCGCCACCCTTGATGGTGTAGCCCCAGAAGTTGAGTTTGTCCGACTTGGCGTGGCTGGCATCGTAGTAGAAGCGGTCATAACGCCAATAGCAGGTGTTGGAGACGGAGCCGGCAAGGAAGACGTTCAGCTGGTCGAGAGTATACTCGGCTTGGGCAAAGATGCCACCCTGAACGGTGAAACCGTCGTAGTCGCGGTAGATGACGTCACCTACATGAAGCTTCTCATACTTGAAGTTGGGGTCGTTGGCCTTCTCGTTGTTGTAGGCCTTGACATTGGCGCGGTAGCGTTGGTCGGTGTAGTACTCACCATTGAAGAGGTCGATAATCTCGTTGGTGTGGGTGCCTTTGTACCAGCGGAAGTCAATACCACCAGAGATGTTGAGGTCGTCGTTGACGTTGTTCTCGTAGTTGGAGACGAGGCCTACCCAATTGTGGTAGTTCTTCGAGATAGACATAATCATGTCGGAGCCATGGTCGCTCGATGCGTTCATCTCCTGTATCTGGTCGTAGGCGAATGTGCCATCCTCGTTGCGGAATGTCGTGTTGAGGGAGCCGTTGGATGCGCCATACCAGTAGTTAGAGTAGGTGGATGAGGTGCCTTGTCCGGAGTAGCCGTAGCCACGACCGATAGAGGTGTAGATGACGGTCGAGAGGCTCTGGTTGTCGGCAATCTGCCACTGGTGGTTGAGGGAGATTTGTGGCTTGTGGTAGACGTTGTGGGCTGATGTCTTGCGCTCACCATTGAGTCCGAAACCATAGGTCGGGTTGTAGCGGTATTCGCTCTCACCCTTCATATAGTCCTTCACTTTCTGCCATCCTGCGATGGTGAGGCCGTCGTATGCGCTACGCTGGTTGTGATGCTGCGGCGCGCCGAAGGCTGTCAGGGTGAGCTGATGGTTATCGTTGAGTCGCTTAGCTATGCTGGCAAACCAGTTATAACCCTCAAACTCCGTGCCTTGAACGTAGCCGTCGCCCCATGTGCGCGAGAGGAGGACGGTGAAGGCCCAGCCGCGCTGATTCATGCCCGACGATACTGTGGCGAGCACCTTCTGGTAGCCATCATTACCGAAAGAGTAGGATATGGCGCCACCCTTCTTAGACTCGAGTCCTTTGGTGACGATATTGATAGAACCACCAACGGAGGGTGAGGACAGCTTGCTTGCGCCAAGACCACGCTGTGTCTGCATGCTGCGCGTGACGTCGCTCAGGCCAGTCCAGTTGGACCAGTATACGCCGCCCCACTCCATATCGTTCATCGGCACACCGTTAATCATGACTGCTATGTTGGCCGACTTGAAACCACGCATATTAATCTGCGAGTCGCCATAGCCGCCGCCCGCCTTAGTGGCATAGATGCCAGGGGTGGACTTGAGAACCTCGGGGAACTCCTGGTTGCCGAGCTTCTCCTCGATAAGTTCGGGAGAGACTGACGACAGGGCCACAGGGGTCTTGCGTGCCACGGCTATTGAGCTCTTGACAATGACATCCTCCATGACCTTAGAGTCGGTGGCCATGTAGAGGGCACCGAGTGTTGTCGTGGTGGCATTGACGGGTAGCGTCTCGTAGCCAAGGAAGGAGATTTCGAGGTTGGCAGGCAGAGCGTCGACCTTGATGGAGAAGTTGCCATCGAAGTCGGTGACTGTGCCGTTAGTGGTGCCGGCGATAATGACGGCAGCGCCGATGATAGGCTCTTTAGAACCCTTGTCGAGCACAGTTCCATTGATTGTCTTCTGTGCCATCGCGCATACTGATGTCAGTAGCAAAAGCATTATGCATGCTATGCGCCCAGCACCACGCAAATGATTGGTTTTCATACTAAGGTTATTATGATTTCATGCAAATATACACACATTATTATCATACTGTGAATATCAGGACACCATATATTATACTATATAGAGGATTTTAACTATTGAGAGTAATACCCTATATGTCAGAATGATGTCCTGATATTGCGAATCGCAAGGGAATCGCGGGTCGTGTTAGTATTCGCCTTCGGCAGTGGCCGCTTTTTCCTCGTCGGACACTGTGGCGGGAGAGTTGAAACACTTCACAGCCTCGATGTGGTGGCGGAGTATGTTAACAAGATTTTGACATTCGCGGAGCATGTTGATGTAGACCATGAGCACCTTGAAATCCTTGGCTGAGTCGCCATTCTGGAGTCGGTTCATGTGGTTATGGCGCAGTGCCTTGAGCTCCTTGCGTATGGTGGAGCATGAGGTGCGGAGCGTCTCGTAGTTGTCGTAGTTGCCGCTCTGAATCATGTCGGCGGAGTTGGCGAAGAGGTCGGTCAGTTCACGGCGTACGGGGGCGAACTCCTTCACCGCGTCTTTGGGAAGGGGGTTGAAGCCATTGTCTACGTGGTCGAGCACGGGGTGGAGCATCTGGCGTAGCGTCTTGAGGTATTGTGCGCGGCAGTCGATGCCCAATTGTAGCCATAGACCGCTGTCGAGGAGTGACGGGTCACCTTGCTTTGCGGCCTCGTGCGACATCTTGCCGAACTCCTGCATCTCAATACGGCGGTTACGGTCGGTGACGCGCCGCTCGCCCTCCAGTTGCACATTGACACGGCGCAAAGCACGCACGCGGCGACCAAGGAAGGCATCGACAATATCGTTGAGTATGGCCACGGAGTGACGCATGGACTCCGCATCTTGCGTGGCTACCATCTTGCCGAAGGAGTCGGCGGTGGAGGCATCGGACTCGGTGGTGGTGACGGCAACCTCACTCTCGTCTTTCTTCTTGTCGAAGAAGTTGCTCTTGACGACCACAAATGTGGCGAGGAGCATGAAGGCGAACATGGCGGCGAAACCGAGGTAGTACATCAGGGCGCATACCACAGCGGCGGATATGAAGGCTATGGCGGCGGTCATGAACCATCCACCTATGACAGTCAGGACACCTGTGACGCGGAACACTGCCGTCTCGCGACCCCAAGCCTTATCGGCAAGGCTGGTGCCCATGGCCACCATGAAGGTGACGTAGGTGGTGGATAGGGGGAGCTTATAGTTGGTGCCTATGACGATGAGCACTGATGACAGCACAAGGTTCACCGCGGCACGCACACCATCGAAGGCAGCACCCTCGGGCATCTCGGTATGACGGTTGTCAAAACGGCGGCCTATGGCTACCTTGACGAAGCGGGGCATGAAACGCTCACAGCTTGAGAAGAAGGCCTCCGTGTTGCGCACTATGCTGCGTGCGGCACGGCTGGAGCCGAACATCTCGTCCGAGCTGTCCTGACGGCTAAGGTCGACACTGGTCTTGACTACCGCCATGGCCTTCTTGGAGAACACGAGGGCGAGTATCATGACTATGCCAGCGCCGATGAGGAAGCCAGTGGACGACTTGGCCGAGCTCATGAGGGATTCCATTGTGAAGCTGTCGACGTCGGGGCTGCCCGCATTCTGCCACTCCTTGAAAGCGTCGAGACCAGCAAGAGGCACGCCTATGAAGTTGACAAGGTCGTTACCCGCGAATGCCATGGCAAGGGCGAAGGTGCCGAGCAGTATGATAATCTTAAAGACGTTGACGCGGAGGAAGTAGAGCAGGAATGAGAGGGCGGTGGAGGCAATGAAGAATATGAGCATCAGGAGACGCACGTTAGAGTCGACCCACAGACGCGCCTCCTCGCTAATCATGGGCGACTTGCCGATGCCCTTGAGGAAAATGAAGTAGGAGAGTACGGTGAAGGCGAGGCCACCAAATATTGCCACAGGGACAACGCCCACCTTGCTGCTCTGGAAGGTGAAGACCAGGCGCGTGAGCCACTGTACGACTGTGCCGCAAACGAAGGCGATGCCCACGCTCACGAAGATGGCTACTATCACGGAGAGACATTTGTCGGTGTTGATAAGGTCGCCGTAGGTGAAGCCCTCGGTCGAGGCGATCTTCACGGCTGCCATAAAGGTGGCCGCACCAAAGAGCTCGAAGACAAGGGAGACAGTGGTGGAGGTGGGCAAGCCCATGGAGTTGAAGCGGTCCAGGACGATGACGTCGGTCACCATCACCGCGAGGAACACCACCATGACATCGGCGAACGAGAAGTTGGAGGGCAGCATGATGCCGTGGCGTGCTACATCCATCATGCCAGCCGACATAAGTGAGCCAGCCAGGACACCAAGTGAGGCCATGATGAGCAGGGTGCGCCAGCGCGTCACTTTGGCTCCTATGCCCGAATTGAGGAAGTTGACCGCATCGTTGCTCACGCCGACAAAGAGGTCGACGATGGCGAGGATGAGCAGGAACGCGACAATTACGATGTAAATAGTTGTCATATTAAAGGCTGAAATATTTTATGGACGCAATATTAGTGGTGGTGAGTTACACTGACGATAAACCGATGTTACAAAACTGTTACAATATTCCCTAACCCACAGTCGCACCCCCAGTTGTACAGACGATGTCCACATCGTCTCTACGCCGAAGGCGTGCTAACCCTCACAAGGAACCCACCCATGTAGAGACGTCCGCCCGCGGCGTCTCACATCATTCCCCAACCCCTAACGGCAACCTACAGTTGTACAGACGATGTCCACATCGTCTCAACGCCGTAAGGCGTGCTCAAACTAACAGTCGGAGCGACAGCGAAC
>CAZPPW010000044.1:0-16613 GCA_964588595.1 uncultured Marinilabiliaceae bacterium | reverse complement strand
TAGGGGCGGTCGTTCTGCTCGTCGCTGTTGTAGCGGGGGCGGAAAGGACGGCGCTCACCTTGGTCGTCGTTGTTGTAGCGAGGGCGGAAAGGACGTTGCTCCCCCTCGGCCTCACGGCCTTGGTAGCCCTGTTGTCCGTCGCCATCTCGGCGCTCGGAGCCATCGTTGCGGTTGTCGGCACCCTCGGAGCCGTTGAAACCGTTCTTCTCTTCGATATCCATTTACTTGCTTAATAGAAATTATTACTGAGTGTTTTGTTTACGAATGATGTTATTTCTTGTGTTGCTCGACCCATATACGTGCGTCGACGAAGGCCTTGACCCAGGGGGTTATATCGTCGGCCTTGTGGTCGGCGGGGTATGCGGCGCATTGCCATGGGAATATGGCGCGCTCGGGGTGAGGCATTATGGCGACGTGGCGGCCGTCGGCGGATGCCATGCCTGCTATGTCGTCGGCGCTGCCGTTAGGGTTGGCGGGGTAGCCGTGGTAGCCGTAGCGTGCTATGACGTTGTATTGAGAGGCGTCGGCGGGTATGCTGAACTTGCCTTCGCCGTGTGCTACCCATACGCCGAGGCGGCTGCCGCTGAGGTTCTTGAACATGACGGTGTCGTTCTGCGGAATCTCGACGCTGAGGAATTGGCTCTCGAACTTATGGCTGTCGTTGTGGAGCATCTTGGGGCGGAGGTTGGGGGTGTCACGGTGGAGGAGACCGAGCTCGATGACGAGTTGGCAGCCGTTGCATACACCGAGGGAGAGGGTGTCGGGGCGCGCATAGAAGTCGTCGAGGGCTTTACGTGCCTTCTCGTTGTAGAGGAAGGCGCCAGCCCAACCTTTAGCGGAGCCGAGGACGTCGGAGTTGGAGAAGCCGCCGCAGAAGACAATCATGTTGACATCTTGGAGCGTCTCACGGCCGGAGACGAGGTCGGTCATGTGGACATCCTTAACGTCGAAGCCGGCGAGGTAGAGGGTGTAGGCCATCTCGCGGTCGCCATTGACGCCCTTCTCACGGATGATAGCCGCTTTGACACCGGACTTGGGGTGCGTCAGGCTAAGGCCGAGACTTTGGAGGGAGCCATTCCAGTTGGCTGGAAGGCGCAGGGCGAGGGGTTGGTTCTTGTAGTTAGCGGCGCGCTCGGCGGCCTTGTTGTCGCGGCATTGGAGGGCGTCGAGTTGTGCGGAGGTGCTGAACCAGATGTCGCGCATCTCGTCGATGTCGATGTCGAGTTGGGTGGCGGCAGCGCTGACGGTCAGTGTGCGTTGTTGCTGTGGGCGGCCGAGGTAGGAGAAGGCTACGCCCGCCTTGTCGAGTTCGGTTTTTACGGCGTTGAAGTCGCGCACTTGGAGGACCACGCCAGGGTTCTCGGCGAAGAGGCTCATGACGATGTCCTCGTCGTCGGCTGGTATGTCGACGTTGATGCCCCAGGATGTGTTGGCGAACGCCATCTCGAGGAGAGTTGTGACGAGGCCGCCGGCGGAAATGTCGTGCCCTGCGAGGACGAGGTTTTTCTTGATGAGTGATTGGATGGCCTCGAATATGGCGCCGAAGGTGGGAGCGTCGGCCACGGTGGGGCACTCATCGCCGACACGTCCGAGGACTTGTGCGAGTGCGCTACCGCCGAGGGCGGGTTTGGTGCCGCTCATATCGATGCAGATGAAAGAGGTGTTCTCGTCGCAGACCATGACTGGCTCGACAATCTGGCGGATGTCGCTCACCTCGCCCATGGCGGAGATGATGACAGTGCCGGGGCTCAGGACAGTGCGGCCGTCGTGGTATTTCTGGGTCATTGAGAGGGAGTCTTTGCCTGTGGGGATGTTGATGCCGAGTTGGCATACCCAGTCGCTCATGGCCTGCACTGCGGCGTAGAGGCGAGCGTCCTCGCCCTTTTGGCGGCAGGGCCACATCCAGTTGGCGGACAGGGAGATGCCCTTGAGGCCGTGTTCCATGGGCGCGAAGACGATGTTGGTGAGGGCTTCGGCGGCGGACATTATGGAGCCTGCGGCGGGGTCGATGAGGCCTACTGCTGGGGCGTGACCGACGGTTGTGGCCATGCCGCGGTGGCCGTTGTAGTCGAGAGCGACTGCGCCGAGGTCGTTGAGGGGGAGTTGGATCTCGCCGGCGCATTGCTGTTTGGCTACTTTGCCTGTTACGGAGCGGTCGACCTTGTTGGTTAGCCAATCTTTACAGCCGACGCTTTCGAGTTTGAGGACGTCGCGGATATAGTCGAGGACGTTGGCCACGTCGTAGGTTACTTTGGCGTAGGTGCGTGGTGTTGTGACATCGTTCATGACAGTCTTTGGGGGATTGCCGAACATGTCGGATAGCTTCCAGTCGATAGGCTTAACGCCGTTGTGGTGGCTGAAGGTGAAGTTCATGTCGCCGGTGGTCTCGCCCACGACGTACATTGGGGCGCGTTCGCGGTCGGCTATTTTGCGTAGACCTTCGACATCCTTTTTAGCCATCACGAGGCCCATGCGCTCTTGGCTCTCGTTGCCGACAATCTCGCGGTCGGAGAGTGTTTTATCGCCTATGGGCAGTGCGTCCATGTCGATGTTACCGCCTGTCTCCTCGACGAGCTCGGAAAGGCAGTTGAGGTGGCCTCCTGCGCCGTGGTCGTGGATAGAGACGATGGGGTTGTTGTCGCTCTCGACGAGGCCTCGTATGGCGTTGAGGACGCGTTTTTGCATTTCGGGGTTGGAGCGTTGGACGGCGTTGAGTTCGATCTTGTTGCCGTATTCGCCCGTGTTGACGCTGGAGACGGCGCCGCCGCCCATGCCGATGCGGTAGTTGTCGCCGCCGAGGAGGACTACGTCTTGGTTCTTCTCGGGGGTTTTCTTGAGAGCGTCGGACTTTTTGGCGAAGCCTACGCCTCCGGCCATCATAATAACCTTGTCGTAGGCGAGGGTGCGTCCGTCTTCCTCGTGCTCGTAGGTTAGGAGGGAGCCGCAAATCATTGGCTGCCCGAACTTATTGCCGAAGTCACTGGCGCCGTTGGAGGCCTTGATGAGGATTTGTGCGGGCGTCTGGTAGAGCCATTCGCGGACGGATACGCCCTTCTCCCATGGGCGGTCGTTGGCGAGGCGTGAGTAGGAGGTCATGTAGACGGCCGTGCCAGCCATGGGGAGTGAGCCTGTGCCGCCTCCCATACGGTCGCGGATCTCGCCGCCGCTACCTGTGGCGGCACCGTTGAAGGGTTCGACTGTGGTGGGGAAGTTGTGTGTCTCGGCTTTGAGTGAGAGGACGGTGTCGATGTCTTTGGCTTCGAATTCGGAGGGGATGTCGGCACGCTCGGGGGCGAATTGCATAGCCACGGGGCCCTCGATGAAGGCGACATTGTCTTTGTAGGCGGAGACGAGGAAGCCGGGGTTGGTCTCGGAGGTTTTGCGGATGAGCTTGAAGAGGGAGAGTTCTTTGGGTTCGCCGTCGATTATGAAGGTGCCGTTGAATATCTTGTGGCGGCAGTGTTCGGAGTTGACTTGTGAGAAGCCGAAGACTTCGGAGTCGGTGAGTGGTCGTCCGAGGCGTTTGCTAAGGCCTTCGAGGTAAGCTATTTCGGGGTCGGAGAGGGCGAGGCCTTCTTTTTGGTTGTAGGCTTTGAAGTCGGTGATGTGGACGATGGGGTCGGGTTGTTTGTCGATGGTGAATATCGACTGGTCGAGGCCGTCGTAGAGGTTTTGGAGCATGGGGTCGTAGGAGGAGTCTTTTGATGGGACAGGGAAGAATTCCTCGATGCGGGTTATGCCTTTGAGGCCCATGTTTTGGGTGATTTCGACGGCGTTGGTGCTCCAGGGGGTGATTGTCTCGCGGCGTGTGCCGACGAAGAAACCTGGGAGTTGTTGGGCGTTGATAGGCTGCGCTCCGCTGAAGAGCCAAGAGAGTTTCAGCAGGTCGTCGTCGTTGAGGGATTTGTCGGCCTCGACAGCGAGAACGTTTTCTGCTCTGAAGAATATTACCATCTTTATTTGTTGGGTTTTGAAGTGGGGCGTAGACGTAGAGAGATCAGTAGAATTGGATGTCTTGCCCTGAGGGGGTATGTATGTGGTTATGAAGTTATTTGGTACGCATGATGCTGTTTTGCGAGACGCCACCGTCATCAGCGACGGAGTCTGCATAGTGCGCCACGAAATTAGTAAAAAGTATTGTATGTGGTTGTGGTAGAGTAGAAATAATGGTTGTATTTGGGTTACATTTGCGGGAAAATGAAGATTGAGAGATGAAACATATTGTGTATGTGCTGGTGGGCGTGATAGTGCTGGTGGTGTGTTATTTTGCTTATACGGCGGGGAAGTATAGCGCGCGGGAGGAGGCTGTGACGCGGTCGACTCTTGATGTGAGTTTGATTGAGGAGCAGATGAGGCGTATTGCGGAGTTGGCGACGGTGTCGTATGACTATTCGGATATAGTGAGTTATAGCAAGACGGCGAAGTTGTGGGGTTATGATGTGCCGTTTTCGACGAGTAAGATAATATTGCAGTATAGGGGGCGGATACGCGCGGGGGTGGATTTGGGTGGGGCGAGGATTACGGTGCGTGACACGGTGGTGGAGATTGTGCTGCCGGAGCCGCGGATATTGTCGCATGATGTGGACCCGAGGAGTTTCAAGATATTGGATCAGTCGAACGGGTTGTTCTCGTCGATTGAGATACCGGATTTTCATGGTTTTTGCGTGGCTCACCGGGATAGCATGGAGAGTGTGGCTATGCGGCGTGGTTTGATGGAGGAGGCGCGGCGGGGGACGTTGGAGGCGTTGGAGCTGGTGCGTGTGCCGATGGAGGAGCGTGGTTGGGGTGTGAGGATTGAGTTTGGAGGGGTGGGGATGGGGGGGAGGGAGTGATTGCAAGATTTGTGTATGGTGTTCGCGTGATTTGTGCACCGTAGAAGAATTGACGGGGGATGGGGGAGAAATTGTTGGAGGGAGGGTGGAGGGGGCTTGTTTGGAGCATTGGGTTCAGCTTTGGTTCAGTATATTGTCAGTATAGGGGTGCAGTTTTGTCAGTATATTGTCAGTATATTGGAGCATTCTCGTATAGTTTTTGGAGGATGCGGGGAGTATGCGGGGATGATGAAAGTTTGGGGGTGCGGGGACGGGGGATAGGGTTTTCGGTTTATCTTTGCGCGGTATAAGAGACAGTTCGTGATATCCTGTCTATAAACAAAACTATTATGAGCAAGGCGATAGTATTGCTGTCGGGGGGTCTGGACTCGTGCGTGGCCCTCCATGTGGCGCAGCGTGATGGGCACGAGGTTAGCGCGTTGTCGTTTAATTATGGGCAGCGTCATAGTAAGGAGTTGGAGTGCGCGAGGCGGATTGCGGCGCGTGCGAAGGTGGCGGAGCATAGTGTGGTGTCGCTTGACTTGGCGCAGTGGGGTGGGTCGACGCTGACTGACATGAGTCGGGATGTGGCTGATGGGGATGTGGGGCGGCATGATATACCGCAGACGTATGTGCCGGCGCGGAATATGGTGTTCCTCTCGGTTGCGGCGTCGTTGGCTGAGGCGAGGGGCGCGGAGCATATTTATATTGGTGTTAGCCAGGTGGATTATTCTGGTTACGTGGATTGCCGCGGGGTGTTTATTGAGGCTATGGAGCGTGCGATTAACTTGGGGACGGTGATGGGTGCGGAGGAGGGTCGGCATATCAGTATACATGCGCCGTTTGAGAATATGACTAAGGCGGATGAGATCAGGTTGGGGCTGGAGCTTGGTGTGGATTTCGGGTTGACGTGGAGTTGTTATCGTGGTGGTGACAGGCCGTGCGGGACGTGTGACAGTTGCCTGTTGCGGGCGAGGGCGTTTGCAGAGGTGGGGATAGCTGACCCTGCGTTGGGGGTATGAGGTTGAGGTTGTCGAGGGAGGGTGTGTTTCCTATTGTGGGTGGTGGTGGCGTGGGTGCTACGGGTTTGGGTGTGTCGGGGACGATACAGGGGGAGGGCAAGTTGGCTGGCGTGCCGTCGTTGTTTGTGCGGTTGCAGGGTTGCAATTTGCGTTGTCGGTGGGTGATGGGAGATGGGAGGGTGTCGGTGTGTGATACGGCTCATGCTTGGTCGGGTGAGGGTCGTGAGGTGGAGGTGGGTGAGGTGTATGATGTGTTGCGGAGGAATATGGGTGGTATGCGTCATGTGGTGATAACGGGTGGTGAGCCGTTGATGCAGGCTGAGGCGGTGGGGGAGTTGATTGGGTTGCTCAGGGGTGTGGGGATACATAGCACGGTGGAGAGTAATGGTATCGTGGGGGGTGTGCCTGGGGTGCTGCCGGATTTGTTGTCGGTGTCGCCTAAGTTGGTGTCGAGTGGTATTTCGGATGATATGCGGAGGCGGTCGGTGCGTGGGGTGTTGATGTTGACGAGGTCGGCGTTGGCGGAGGGGAGGGATGTTCAGGTGAAGTTCGTGGTGTGCAGGGTGGAGGATGGTGAGGAGATTAGGCGTGATTATGGTGAGGTGTTGTCGTTGTTGGGTGCGGAGGATGTGATTGTGATGCCGTTGGGTGCGGAGGAGGGGACGTTAGCGGTGACACGTGGGGTGGCGTTGGGTATGGCGATAGAGAATGGTTGGCGGTATGGGCCGCGGCTACATATAGACCTCTTTGGTAACAGGGAGGGGACTTAAATATAGATGAGTATGAGTGATAGTGAGCAGCATGGCGCAGGCGGTGTGCTGGGTAGGGCGGTGACGTATCCACAGACGTATCGGCCGGAGATACTTGTGGCTATACCGCGGGAGGTTAACCGTGGGAGGATAGGGATTAGCGGGGTGTCGTTGCCGTTTTGTGGTGAGGATATATGGCATGCGTATGAGGTGTCGTGCTTGACGAGCAAGGGGTTGCCTACGGCGGGTATGCTGAAGATAGCTGTGCCGGCGACGAGCAGGTATATCGTGGAGAGTAAGTCGTTGAAGCTGTATCTGAACTCGTTTAATATGGAGCGGCTGGGTGGCACGTCGGGGGAGGCTAATAGGCGTATGGCGGAGACTGTGGCGGCGGATTTGTCGTCGTTGCTTGGCGCGGAGGTCAGGGTGTGCCATTTTGAGCCTATGGCGATGACTCATTCGACGCCTGAGCATGATGACAGGTATCAGACGATAGAGGAGATGGGTGTGGCTCGTGATATTGTGATTGGGACGTATTCGGAGTCTGTGGGGTTGCTAAGGGCGGAGCCGTCGGATGGGAGGGCGCAGTTTTTGAAGAGTCATCTGTTGCGGTCGAACTGTCCGGTGACGCATCAGCCGGACTGGGGGACGATATATGTGGCGGTTGAGGGAGGGTTGAGGGTGGAGCCTGGGTCGTTGTTGGCGTATATAGTGTCGTTGCGGTCGGAGAATCATTTTCATGAGGAGATATGTGAGTTGGTGTTTAAGCGGCTGTATGACTTGTTGAGGCCGGAGCGGTTGAATGTGGCGTGCAGGTATACACGTCGTGGCGGGATAGACATTACGCCGGTGCGTGAGTGTGGTAATTGGAGTTTGTGGAACTCGATAACTGATACTGACATTTTGACAGAGAGGGTGGACCGCATGTAGGGTGGCGGTTGTGACAGGGATAAAAAGAGAGCCGTGCAGCGTCCTTCACGTTGCACGGCTCGTTGTATATAGCCTAATTGCTTACTTGTGGGCTATGAGTTGGGTGTGTGGCATTACATCATGCCGCCGCCCATGCCTCCCATGCCTGCGCCGCCGGCTGGGGCTTCGGGCTTATTCTCCTTCTCCTCGACGAGTATGCACTCAGTGGTGAGGAACATACCTGCGATAGAGGCGGCGTTCTCGAGGGCTACTCGTGCGACCTTGGCGGGGTCGATTACGCCTGCGGAGAGGAGGTTCTCGTAGGTGTCGGTGCGGGCGTTGTAGCCGAAGTCGCCCTTACCCTCCTTGATTTTCTGGACTACCACTGCGCCCTCTTTGCCGCCGTTGAATACGATTTGGCGTAGAGGCTCCTCGATGGCGCGGCGTACGATTTCGATACCTGTGGTCTCGTCCTCGTTATCGCCCTTGAGACCTTCGAGGGACTCGGAGGCGCGGATGTAGGTCACGCCGCCGCCTGGGACAATACCCTCCTCGACAGCTGCACGTGTGGCGCAGAGGGCGTCGTCTACGCGGTCTTTCTTCTCCTTCATCTCGACCTCGGTTGGTGCGCCTACATAGAGCACGGCGACGCCACCTGCGAGTTTGGCGAGACGCTCTTGGAGTTTCTCACGGTCGTAGTCGCTCTTGGTGTTGGCGATTTGCGCCTTAATCTGTGCGGCACGCTCCTTGATGGCAGCCTTGTCGCCGAGACCATTGACGATGGTGGTGTTGTCTTTGGTGATGGTGACCTTCTCTGCCTTGCCGAGCATGGGGAGTTCAGCGTTCTCGAGTTTGAGACCTGTCTCCTCGCTGATGACTGTGCCGCCAGTGAGGATGGCGATGTCTTGGAGCATCTCCTTGCGGCGGTCGCCGAAGCCAGGAGCCTTGACGGCAGCGACTTTGAGTGAGCCGCGGAGGCGGTTGACGACGAGAGTGGCGAGGGCTTCACCGTCGACATCCTCGGCGATGATGAGAAGAGGGCGACCTGTCTGTGCGGCCTTCTCGAGGATAGGCAGGAGGTCCTTCATGGTAGATATCTTCTTGTCGTAGATGAGGATGAATGGGGCTTCGAGGGCGGCTTCCATCTTCTCGGTGTTGGTCACGAAGTAGGGGGAGATATAGCCGCGGTCGAACTGCATGCCCTCGACTACGTCGACGTGAGTCTCTGTGCCCTTGGCTTCCTCGACGGTTATGACACCCTCTTTGCCGACCTTCTTCATGGCCTCGGCGATGAGTTTGCCGATTTCGCTATCGTTGTTGGCGGAGACTGTTGCTACTTGCTCGATCTTCTCGTTGGAGTTGTCGATTTCTTGAGAGAGGTTCTTGATGCCCTCGACGACCTTGGCTACGGCCTTGTCGATGCCACGCTTGAGGTCCATAGGGTTGGCGCCAGCTGTGACGTTCTTGATGCCTGTGGTGATGATGGCTTGAGCGAGGACGGTGGCGGTTGTTGTGCCGTCGCCTGCGTCGTCGCCAGTCTTAGAGGCTACCTCTTTAACCATCTGCGCGCCGAGGTTAGCGTAGGGGTCGGAGAGCTCGACCTCTTTGGCCACGGAGACACCGTCTTTGGTGATGTGTGGGGCGCCGAACTTACGTTCGATGACTACATTGCGACCCTTGGGGCCGAGAGTTACCTTGACGGCATCGGCGAGCTGGTCGACACCTTGCTTGAGAAGCTCACGTGCTTCTGTGTTGAACTTTATTGTCTTTGCCATGATGTTCAGTATTTAGTGATGTGTTGTGGGATTGGTTATGCTACGTAGAGGACGTCGCTCTGGTTGATGAGGAGGTAGTCTTCGCCATCGATTTGGAGCTCAGTGCCGGAGTACTTGCCGTAGAGGACGGTGTCGCCGACCTTGACCTCGACTGCTTCGTCCTTCTTGGCTGCGCCTACGAGGACTACTGTGCCCTTGAGAGGTTTCTCTTTGGCGCTGTCGGGGATGATGATGCCGCTTTGGGTCTTGGTCTCTGCTGCTACGGGCTTGACCAGCACTTTGCCGGCCAGGACTTTGCCTTTTAGTTCTGCCATGGGTATATGTATTTTTATTGTTGTTCTGAGAGATGTTGGTTGGTTCGTTGTGCGAGCCGCTGTGGTTATAGCACAATGCGTGCCAAAAGTTGGAATGCGCCATTTTGTCAGCAATGGGGAGGGTGTGGGGAGAGGTCGTGGCAGAGGGTGTGACTATTTGGCAATGGTGGGGCAGCGGAGGATGTTGAAGTGTTTCATGAGCCATGCGAGGGAGTAGGCCAGGGTGAGGTTTATCGCCACGACCTCGAGGAAGAGGGGGAGCGGGGGTTGGGAGTGTGGGAGTAGTTTGGCGTAGATGGTTGAGCTGAGGGGCATCGTGACGAGGTGGGCGCTGAGGAGGTAGAGGGTGTTGGAGCCGGTCCAGGGCAGGCGTAGGTTGAATTTGTCGCATAGGCATATTATACCTACCGTCTCGATGACGGCGCAGAAGAGACCGACGATATTGAAGCCCATATATCCACGAACCATAGAGATGAAGTTGTCGAGCAAGATATTGGCTACGCAGAGGGCTATGAGGAGAGCCCATAGCCAACGTGGCATGGTGTGGGCGCGCTCTAACAACTCGTAGCGGCGGATGAGATAGCCAACCATCAGGAGGAGGGAGGCCTCCATGGCAGAGAGGAGGCTCCAGGGGAGGAGGATGTAGCGTGAGGCGATGGCGGCGAAGGAGTAGAGGGCGATGGTGAGGGAGGCGGCATAGAGGAGGGGGAGGCGTCGGATGGAGAGGGTGACTATCAGTTTTGCCCAAAAGAGCGCAAATAGGAACCATATAGCCCCGATATATGGCATATCGCCCCATAGGACATTGGTGCGCAAGCCACTGCCCCATAGGACTTTGAGTGTCCATTCGGGGATGTAGGTTGGCAGTTCGTCGCCACCTTTGAGCAGCCTGATGGTCACGCCGTAGAGACCGACGAGGAGACATGTGACGAGGTATGGCCATAGATATTGGGCGGCATATTTCTTGAGAGCAATACGGGGGGCGATGTCTTTGACGAAGAAGCCGGCGATGATGAAGAAAGCGGGGACGTGGAAGGAGTTGATTGTGGCGTGGAGGAAGGGTATGTCGTTGATACAGACGGTGTGGCCGACAACGATGGCGATTATGGCGATAGCCTTGGCGGAGTCGATGCAGTCGAGACGGCCGGAGGAGGAGAAGTTAAGCATCTTCTAAATAATTAATATCCTCCCATGAGGGCATAGACTCGACGAACTGCGGTTTGCCGCCGTCGGGCAAGACGACGCAATAGTGCTCGAGGCCGTTGGTGAGCACGACGGCACGGGCTTTGAGTATGCTGAGGTAGCGGCAGGCTTGGTTCATGGCGGCTTGTGTGAGGCGGACGATTGGGGCTTTGCACTCGACGATGACGAGTGGGCGCATTGTGTGGGAGTATGCCACAATGTCGGCGCGCTGGCGTGATTGACCGAGCATGACTGGCACTTCGACCGACAGGAGGTGCTGCGGGTAGGCGAGTGAGTTTATCATATAGGCCATGAAATTTTGGCGCACCCACTCCTCGGGTGTGAGTGTGACGTAGCGTTGTCGGCTTAGGCATAGCACGCCGTCGAATTTCTTGCCGGGCTTAATGCTAAGCGAGGCTTCGGGGAGGTTGAGTGTGGGGCGGTTAGTCACTGGTGAGGTTTGAGAGGTGGGACTGCATTTCTTTGCCTCGTTTGAGATAGGTGACGAGGAGGAAGGCGGAGAAGAAGAGGATTATGGTGCGCAGAGGGAGGCTGAGGAAGCCGTAGTTGCAGGAGACATCGTAGATGCCGTGGAGGAGCGCGGGGATGGCTATGGCGAGGATTCGGAGGGCCCATTTGTAGCCCGGGTAGAGTTGTGAGAAAGAGATGAAATAGCCTGCTATGGCGGCCCATAGGGCGTGGGCGAAGGGGAGGGTGGTGAGGCGGGTGACGTTGGCGTAGAAAGAGTCGGAGTAGTCGAGTTCGGAATTGACCGTGAGTTGATATTGGACGCCCTCGAAAACGCCGAAGGCTATGCCGCTGATTAGGCCGTAGAAGACCATGGTCTGGGGGATGAGGGGTTGGCGGGCGCGTGCGATGATGATGAAGAGAGGGATGGCTTTGGCGAGTTCTTCGGTGAAGCCTACGCCGCAGGAGAAGAAGAGGAATTGGGAGAGGAAGCCGGGAGCGTCTTCGAGTTGGTAGAAGGGGTTGAGGGCGACGATGCCGAGGAGGTCCCATGCTATGAAGACGAAGCCTTGCGTGAGGAAGAAGGTGGTTATGGCGGCTTTGAATGTGACTTGCCTGGTTTTGAAGAGGTACCAGAAGAAGAGGCCCCAGATGCCTGAGAAATAGAGGGATATGAGGTAGAATGTCAGGATGGAGGAGCCTCCGACGAGTTCGACGATTATGGGGAGCAGTCCTACGGCTGCCATGACGATGAGTGTGGCGTCTTGCTTCCATGTGCCGGCACGGAGGTCGCGCTTGGGGAAGAGTATTTCGGAGCCGACTGTTGACATGAGTTGCCATAGTGAGCCACGGCGTTTGACGGAGACTTTGAGGCCTTCGCGTTTCAGGCAGTCGCCGACGGTGGTGCGGCCGTCGTAGGGGACGCCGTCTTGCTGGGCCATGTCGCATTTGAGGACTCGGCCGCGCTTGACCATGTCGGCCAAGTCGGAGGGAGTGTAGGGGCCGAAGTGCCTGTTATTTCTTATTACGTAGTAGCCTGACATATATTGTGATTAGTATATTGCGCGAAAATAAATTAATTATGGGAATGATTGTGGAGGGCGAGCGGGGCGGGGAATGGGTTTTGTGGCTCTATTTGGTGATAAGCGAAGGAAATGCGAGGTGGGGGTATTCGTCACACTCACGACTGAAAAATGGGCGATGCGGGAGGTGGAAGATGGGCGGAAATTTGGAGGATGGGTGTGGTTTTGGTGGGAAATGGGGGTTGTGGGGGAAAATTTGTTATCTCACGAGGAAATGAAAATGGAGCGCGGAGCATCGGGCATGCATCCGCGGAGCATCGTTGGAGCATCCTTGGAGCATACATGGAGCATGCATGGAGCATATATGGGGGTTTGGGGGGTGATTTTCGGGGGATGGTGGTCGGGATGTGCGGAGGGGGCGTGATGGAGGGTTGGGAGGGTGGGATGAGGTGGTGGGATGAAGTTATTTTTCTTTGTATCGAGAAAAAGAGCTAATTTTGCCGTTAGGCATTAAAAATATTTACCTTACATATTCAAGACGACATAATGGGATACAAAATCATCGTCCTCGCCAAGCAGGTGCCTGACACACGAAATGTGGGCTCTGACGCGATGACCCCCGAAGGGACCGTCAACCGTGCGGCATTACCGGCGGTGTTTAACCCCGAGGACTTGAACGCCCTCGAGCAAGCGTTGCGCATCAAGGATCAGTTTCCATGCTCGACGATCACCATGCTCACGATGGGATTACCGAAGGCGACAGAGGTGTTGCGCGAAGGACTTTTCCGCGGCGTTGACAGGACTGTTCTTTTGACGGACAGGGCGCTTGGCGGCGCGGACACTCTCGCCACGAGTTATTCTTTGGCGCAGGCCATAAGGAAGATAGGCGAGTATGACATCATTTTGTGCGGACGTCAGGCTATTGACGGAGACACGGCGCAGGTGGGTCCTCAGGTGGCGGAGAAGCTCGGGTTGCCACAGGTTACGTATACGGAGGAGATATTGAAGCTTGAGGGTCGCAAGATTGTGGCTAAGCGTCATATTGACGGTGGTGTTGAGACGGTTGAGGCTCCGCTGCCATTGGTTTTGACGGTGAACGGTTCGGCAGCTCCGTGCCGCACACGCAACGCCAAGCTCGTCATGAAGTATAAGAGCGCGAGGACGACGGCGGAGATTGCCGGGTTGACGGATGAGGGAGAGAAGGCGTTTTATGCTGAGCGTCCGTATCTTGCGATAAGCCAGTTTGGAGCCGCTGATATTGACGCTGACCCTGCTCAGATAGGCAAGGCTGGCTCGCCGACGAATGTGAAGGCCGTGAAGAGTATCGTCTTCACAGCGAAGGAGAGCAAGAGTTTCTCCAGCAGCGATGAGGACATAGACAACCTCATGGCGGAGCTTATCGCCAGCAATACCATAGGTTAAACCCATCACTCTCGAAAAGACTACAATGAACAACGTATTCGTATATTGTGAGCTCGAAGGCGCGAAGGTCGCGGACGTAAGTCTGGAGCTCCTTACTAAGGGCCGTAAACTGGCTGACGAGTTGGGCGTTCAACTGGAATGCCTTTGCATTGGCTATAATCTGGCAGGCGTGGAGAAGCAGGTTATGCCCTACGGTGTCGACAAGGTGCATGTGTTTGACGCTGAGGGGTTGTTTCCGTACACCTCACTTCCTCACACGTCGGCTGTCGTGAACCTCTTCAAGGAGGAGAAGCCACAGATTTGCCTGATGGGTGCGACGGTTATTGGTCGTGACCTTGGGCCACGCGTATCGTCGGCGCTGCATTCTGGCCTTACGGCGGACTGCACCCAGCTGGAGATTGGCGACTTTGACATGAAGGTCAAGGAGGGCGACCAGATGGTGAACAAGCATTATGAGAAGCAGCTTTACCAGATACGTCCGGCGTTTGGCGGCTCTATCATTGCCACTATTGTCAACCCTGACCATCGTCCGCAGATGGCCACGGTGCGTGATGGCGTGATGAAGAAAGAGATTCGTGATGAGAACTACAAGGGAGAGGTCGTGAAGCACGATGTGGCCAAGTATGTTCCTACGACGGATTATGTGGTGAAGGTCAT
This sequence comes from uncultured Marinilabiliaceae bacterium, assembly GCA_964588595.1. Lineage (GTDB taxonomy): Bacteria > Bacteroidota > Bacteroidia > Bacteroidales > Marinilabiliaceae > W3P20-009. The sequence continues at coordinate 2,282 of CAZPPW010000044.1, read as the reverse complement.
TGACCGTCATGTGGAGGCTGCTAAGAACAACCTGAAGGGAGCACCTATTGTTGTGGCTGGTGGCTATGGCGTGGGTTCTAAGGAGGGCTTTGACAAGATATTCGAGCTTGCCAAGGAGCTTCATGCTGAGGTTGGCGCGAGTCGTGCGGCCGTGGACGCCGGTTGGGTGGACCATGACAGGCAGATTGGTCAGACGGGTGTCACGGTACGTCCGAAGTTGTATATTGCTTGCGGCATTTCGGGTCAGATACAGCACATTGCCGGCATGCAGGACAGCTCGATGATCATCTCTATCAACTCTGACCCTGAGGCGCCTATCAACAAGATAGCCGACTACGTCATCACTGGCACTGTGGAGGACGTCATCCCGAAGATGATTAAGTATTACAAGAAAAACAGCAAGTAGCGCACAATGGCCAACTATTATAGCGAGACGCCCGAGCTCAAATATCACCTCGGGCACCCCCTGATGAAGCGTATCGTCGAGCTCAAGGAGCGCGATTTCGCTGACAAGGATAAATTCGACTACGCCCCTCAGAATCTTGAGGACGCTCTTGACAATTATGACCGCGTGCTTGACATAGTCGGCGAGATATGCGGCGAGATAATCGGCCCGAATGCAGAGGGTGTTGACCATGATGGTCCGAAGTGCGAGAATGGGCGCGTCATCTACGCTCCTGGCACGGAGGACAATCTTGACGCTACGCGTAAGGCAGGTTTGATGGGTATGGCTATGCCACGTCGTTTTGGTGGCTTGAACTTCCCTATCGTTCCTTACATCATGGCGGCAGACATGGTGAGCAGCGCGGATGCCGGTTTCGAGAACTTGTGGGGTCTTCAGGATTGCGCTGAGACGCTCTATGAGTTCGGCAGTGAGGATCAGAAGCAGCGTTTCTTGACCCGTGTGTGCGCTGGCGAGACGATGTCGATGGACCTTACTGAGCCTGATGCTGGTTCTGACCTTCAGAGTGTCATGCTCAAGGCTACATATAGCGAGGCTGATGGTTGCTGGCTCTTGAATGGCGTGAAGCGTTTCATCACCAATGGCGATGCTGATATACACCTTGTGCTTGCACGTTCGGAGGAGGGCACACGTGACGGTCGCGGTCTCTCGATGTTCATCTATGATAAGCGTCAGGGTGGCGTGAATGTGCGTCGCATTGAGAACAAGATGGGTATCAAGGGTTCGCCGACGTGTGAGCTTGTCTATAAGAACGCTAAGGCTGAGCTTTGTGGTGACCGCAAGCTTGGCCTTATCAAGTATGTCATGGCCCTCATGAACGGTGCACGTCTGGGTATCGCGGCACAAGGTGTCGGTATCAGTCAGGCTGCATATAACGAGGCTCTCGCATACGCTAAGGATCGTCGGCAGTTTGGCAAGGCTATCATTGAGTTCCCGGCGGTGGCAGATATGCTTTCTACCATCAAGGCTAAGCTTGATGCCAGCCGTGCGTTGCTCTATGAGACAGCACGTTTCGTGGACGTATACAAGGCACTCGATGATATCAGCAAGGAGCGCAAGTTGACCCCTGAGGAGCGTCAGGAGCAGAAGAAGTACTCGAAGCTTGCCGACGCCTTCACTCCTCTCGCAAAGGGCATGGGTTCGGAGTTTGCCAATCAGAACACCTACGACTGTATTCAGATACATGGCGGTTCGGGCTTCATGAAGGAGTATAAGTGTGAGCGCATATACCGCGATGCACGTATCACCTCTATCTATGAGGGCACGACGCAGCTTCAGGTTGTGGCAGCGATACGTTACGTCACGAGTGGCGCATACGCAGCTAAGATTGCCGAGTATGAGCAGTTGCCAGTAACGCCAGAGTTCGAGGACTTCAAGAATAAGCTGAAGGATATGGCTGACAAGACCCAGATGGCGGTCAACCAGATCAATGAGGCTAAGAATCAGGAGTTGCACGACCTCGTGGCACGTCGCCTGTATGAGATGACTGCGTACACCGTCATGGGTTACCTTATCCTTCATGACGCTTGCAATGCGCCTGAGATGTTCGGTACTTCGGCTCGTGTATTCATCCGTTACGCTGAGGCTGAGGTGGAGAAGCATATCACCTTCATCCGTAAGTTTCAAGAGGAGAGCCTCGCCGACTATCGCAAGGCTTAGCACTCGAGCAACAGCATAGAGCGATTCCCGTCTGCAGCAATGCGGGCGGGAATCTTTTTATGGGGTGATGAGCAGTGTGGGGAAGTTGGTTTAAGTCTTAAAAAATGGTATATTTGCCATGGTGTAGGGTGACGATTCAGTTGAGCGCAGGACGAGGACA
>CAZPPW010000043.1:0-16660 GCA_964588595.1 uncultured Marinilabiliaceae bacterium | reverse complement strand
AAAACCCCACGCCCGAAACGCTCCCATGTAGAGACGTCCGCCCGCGGCGTCTCCCCTTAACGCCGTAAGGCGTGCCAGAACGAATAGTTGTACAGACGCTCCCCACGTCGTCTCAACGCCGCCAGGGCGTGCTAACCTCTAACGGCAACCCACCCATGTATAGCCCTCCCCACCCATCCCCTCCACGCCGCCAGGCGTGCTAACCCTAATGGCAACCCACCACAAACCTCCCTCCCCCCAAAAAAACAAACACAAAAAAAACCGAGGCGACGCACCCCACGCGCCACCTCGGCATATCTTCACCCAATACTCCTAAAACGAGAACTGCAACCGCGTCTGGAGCATATCCAGATGAGCACCATCCGCTATATGCGAATGCACATAGTTCACCTTGGCTCGCAAATACTTGTTGAAGAAATAGTTGACTCCCAATGTCACATCATTGATTGCTCCATACTGATCCAAATCAATACGCGAGAATCGTGCCAACACCTCAAACGCCCTGGCCGACGCGTTACCTGTCAAACCCGTCTTACGGTTATACGAGTGGTTAGGACCGAATATACGCCATGCCGCCTGCGCCGATATGCCATACATGCCGTCATAATTATCCTGCGGCGCAACGTATATATTGCCCATCTCATCAGTTGCCACCACTATCTCATTAGGCAGGTTCACAAAGGCCTTGAAGAACCGCGCCTCGGCATAGAAACGGCGCACGATGCTCAGCGCATGCACCTCAAGACGCGTGTAGTTATACGCCTCAAGGGCTGGCGTCTTGATAAGTGTGTTCGACACAAAGTTCTGTGGCGCCGTGCCATTGAAACTCACCGTTCCCGACGGGTGCGTTATGATACCCGCCACACCAGCGTGGAATATCGTCCCCGCATTGTCTATCGGGCGGAACAAGGCGAACGCGTTGACCGAATAACCCTGGTTGGCCTTCTTCCCGTTGTCCACATTCCCGTCCGAGAATATGCCAAATCCATAGTTGAACTTCGGCGAGTAGGACAGGTAGGCAATACCCATCTTACGTCCCGTGACGAATGCCGCGTCCGCCGACGACCGCTCGATGAACTTGAAGTTTATCCCGGCACGCATATAGCCAAAGGGAAAGAAGAAGTTACCCACCTGTATCTCGCTGCCAAGCGATGGGAACGTGCGCTTAACCCATGCGTCACGAAAATTCACCGCCTTAGAGCTGAACGACAACTCTATCTTTGCCTGCCACACCGTGTCAATGTCGGCAATGAGACCAAGACGGGTGTCGTTGATGACCACGCCGTTACGATTCGGGGCGTTATCATCAGCTCCCAGATATGTGCCAAGGTCGAGGTTAGTACGACCGTTAAACTTCATTTTGAATGGCACGTCACCCACGGTTGTGCTAATCTGGGCAACGGCAAAAGTCGACGTGAGGAGCGTGGCGCACAGCAACGCGCTCTTGCTTAATATCTTCAACGTAGTAAAGGTTTAATTCTTTGGCCAAACGATGTTGTCCTCGTCATCATACTCCGGCCCAACCTGTATGGTGTCGAGCTTTCCACCCTTGAACCATAGGTTCACGCTGACCTCGGGCAACTCATACTCGGTGAGTCCGCGCGCCTCCTCGGCCTCATCCTCGTCAAGTCCATCCTCGTCAAGGTCGTCCTCAATGTCACGCTCCTCCATCGGGCCATAGTCATTCTTCTGCGTCGCCGCAAGCACCTCGTCATACGTGTCGCCAATGTGTATGTCGTCACCAAGCGAGAATTGGCAGTCGTCCTCCGTCATGATGTCCACCAAGCGGAAATCAACCGCCTTGTCAAACGAGAGGGACAGACCAAGTTTCTCGTAGATAAGTTGCGTCGAGAGGTCGTCGGGCGCATCGCCAAGCTGCTCGTCAAACTTCTCGTCTGCCTTGCCAAGTATTCCTTCTACTTGCTTGATTGTCATGCCGAACCGGACCTTGCCGAATCCGACAGTTGGTATAAGCTTCTCACTCATGGTTTAGAGGTATTATTGTCAGGATATTGTATGCGCACGTGATATATGTTGCGCAACTTCTCTTTCAGTATCTCGCGTGCCTGGTATATCTCCGCAAAGGTTATTGGCGCCTTATGAAATTGCGCCGCCGCCATCTGCGAGTCTATTATCTTGTCCACAAGGTTGGAAATCTCCGTGTCAGAGTGCGACGTGAGGCTCTTCGACGCCGCCTCCACGGCATCCGCCATCATGATTATCGCCTGCTCCTTGGTCCGTGGTCGTGGCCCCGGATAAGTGAAATCCGAGAGGTTTGGCGTCTCCTCGGCATGCTCTGCGCACCACTTCAAGTAGAAGTAGCGCGTCATGGTCGTGCCATGGTGCGAGGATATTATGTTGCGTATCTGTAACGGCAAATGGTATCGCCGGGCCAACTCCACACCTTGCCTCACGTGGTCTATGATGAGCTTCGCGCTCTGCTCGTATGTCATCGTGTCATGCGGATTGACACCCTGCACCTGATTCTCGGTGAATAACATCGGGTTGAGTATCTTGCCCACATCATGATATAACGCCCCCGCACGCACAAGCAACGCGTTAGCCCCAATCTTATATGCCACCTCCTGACCAAGGTTCGCCACCTGCATCGAGTGCTGAAATGTGCCGGGCGCCTTCTCCGACAGTTGACGCAGCAACGCGTTATTGCCATCGGCCATCTCCAAGAGTGTCACATCCGAGACAAACCCAAACACCTTCTCTATCAAGTATATCAACGGGTACGTCAGCAAGAATAGTGTCGCACTGACTCCATACTCGATATATACCATCGGGTTGAACGAGAACTCCGCCGACTGCCAAAACGCAAAACCCGTATACGTCACGCAATAGTAAAGGAATATATACACCGCCGTGCGGAATATCTGTATGCGCTTGTTGAGCTGATAGAGCGATATGCAGGCTATAAGTCCGGCTGGTATATGCGTGAAGATGAATACCTGACTGTTATACGCGAAGAACGAGACTATCAGTATCGTCACGATATGTACATACATACCCAGTCGCGCGTCGGTGAAGATTCGCATCATGACGGGCAGTATCACGAACGGGATAATGTAGGATATGTTCGCCCCAAGCCGCGCCAGGAAACCCGTGGCGCACACTATCATCGTGATGAGTACCAGTATGAAGTTTATGAAGTGCAACTGCCTGAAATAGTCGTTCCGGAAGTAGCACAGAAACAAAAACAACGAGAGCATAAGCCCGCTGACTATGATGAACTGACCCGTCAGTATCGGCAACTCATGCTCATTGGTCGAAAAACCTCCCGTGGTGGCGGCGCGTAGCGAGAGCAACTTCTGCGCCGTAGGTGGCGTGACCATCTCGCCCGTGCCGATAATGCGCTGACCAGCCACGACCTTGCCCGAGTAGAGGTTGATGTTCTCAACCTTCTGGTTCACCATAGCCTGCGTCTTAGCCTCATCATAATAGATGTTCGGCTCAATGACCTCACTAATCGGCATCATCGCCACTATCTGACGGAATCGGCGGTTCTCCTGGCCATAGAAGTGGCGCAGGTCTTTAGCCGTGCGATCCAACACCTCCGAATACGCGCGCCGTGGCGTCGTGAGCTCCTCAAAGCGGAATGGCGACGCCACATTACCCTGAATTAGCATAAGCTCGTCCGACTGGGCAAGCTGCGACGTCTCACGTAGCCCCACATCCACAATGCCCTGCGATGCCACGTCAGCCACATTACTGGTTATCGACGACTCAAGCACCGCCTGCAACGTGTCAAGGTCTATGCCCTGAGGCGCATATTGCGGCAAGAGCTTGGCCTTAGCAAGCACCATCGCATGCACACGCAGACGTATCGCCGGCTCATAGACAGAGTCAATGGCGTAATACGGCGTGATGATGCGCATAAGGCTGTCGCGCTCTACCGCCACCTCCGCCTCTGGTTTCAATATCGGAAAGTCAAACGGAGCAATGACATCCTCATATCGCCATGGACGGTTTATCTCATACTCATAGTTGAAGCGTCCACTGTTCGGAAAGGAAAGCACCATCAGCACTGTGCACACCACGAAGGCAAGCACACGGTATGTGGACTTGTAATACTTCTTCCAATACTTCTTGAGACTATCCTTGAACATGGCCTACATGATGAGTTAGTGTTGCCAGGATTTCTGGATCAGCAGACTGTCAGCTATAACCAACGCCGCCATAGCCTCGACAATAGGCACAGCGCGTGGCACTACGCACGGGTCATGACGCCCCTTCACTGTCGTACGCACCTCCTCGTGCAATGAGTTGACCGTGGGCTGCTCAAACAGTATCGTCGCCGTCGGCTTAAACGCCACCCTGAAATATATGTCCTCGCCGTTCGATATCCCCCCCTGTATGCCACCGCTGTTGTTAGTGCGTGTGCGCACGCGGTCTCCCTCCATATAGAAGGTGTCGTTATGCTCCGAACCGCGCATCGAGGAACCGGCAAAGCCCGAGCCATATTCGAAACCCTTAACCGCGCCTATCGACAACATGGCATGGGCAAGGAGTGCCTGAAGCTTGTCAAAACACGGCTCGCCCAACCCCACAGGCGCACCCTTAATGACGCAGGTTATAACACCGCCTATGGAGTCCTTCTCTGCCTTGACCTGCTCTATCAACTCTATCATCTGCTGCGCCACTTGCGGGTCAGGACAACGGACAATATTATCCTCAATATGCGACAAGTCCAACGACGTGTACCGCTGCCCGAGGGCTATATGCCCCACCTGACTGACGTAGGCCGTAACGGTGATACCCTCACGCCGTAGCACGAGTTTAGCCAATGCGCCACCCACCACGCGCGATATCGTCTCGCGGGCCGACGAACGTCCTCCTCCACGGTGATCACGTATGCCGTATTTGGAGTAGTAGGTATAGTCGGCATGCGATGGCCGAAACACGTCGGCTATGTTGTCATAATCTCCCGAATGCTGGTTGGTGTTCTCAACAACGAAACCTATGGGCGTGCCAGTCGACTGCCCGCGAAACACTCCACTAAGCAGTTTCACCTTGTCCTTCTCGTCTCGTGGCGTGGTTATGGACGACTGCCCAGGACGTCGACGGTCAAGCTCCGACTGTATAAATGCCTCATCAATAGCCACACCCGAGGGCATGCCATCAACTACTCCGCCTATCGCCGCACCATGCGACTCCCCAAAGGTGGTAAGACGAAACAGATTGCCAAATGAGTTCATAGAGAAGTAATAAGTGGGAAATTGAGAAGTATCAGGAGCGAGTCTCTAATGGCACGAACAGTCACCACCACATCCGCCACCACACTCACCATCACCGCCACACGACCCACCACAACCCTCACCATCATCATGACAGCCACCACCACACGACCCACCATGACACCCTCCGCCACCACAACCACCACACCCATGATGCTGGTCGAGTAGCTCATCCACAGTAGCCTCACGCACCTCAATGACCGAGCCACTGAAGTATAGCGTGTCGCCAGCAAGCGGATGGTTGAAGTCGAGTGTCACAGCATCATCAGTGACGCTGAGCACTGTGCCCACTATATGCTGCCCCTCGTCATTGAGCATCGGCACACGTGCGCCAAGTTGCAGAAACTCCTCACGCAGACGCCCGTCGGGTGTGACAAAGATATTCTTTGGCACGTCAACTACGGCTTCAGGTATGCGCTCACCGTATGCGTCTTCGGGTGCGAGGGAGAATGCGAAGGTAGCACCCGGTGTGAGCCCCTCTATCGCAGCCTCGAAGGCGGGTAGCATACGTCCCGCGCCGAATACAAAGTTTAAGGGACGTGTGGCGTCGCACTTCTCAACGAGTGGACCCTCTTGGCTGTCCGAATGAAGCTCGTAGTGGAGGGAGACAAAGGCGTTTTTAGAGATATTCATCTGTTTGTGTTGTTATTCTATGAAGTTGACGTAGCTATATACGTAGTCAATGACCACGGTGTCGGAATATGAGTCTATACGACTGAGCCGCAGGACGATGCGCTCACGTGTGGTGTCGCGTAGGCAGTTCACTGGCACGCTGATATGCTTCGTGACCATGAGGGATGAGTCCGTGGCGTGGCGCAGTAGTCGTAGCCAAACTTGAAGAGTGTCGGGGTTGGTGGTGTCGGGGGTGGCCACAAGGGCGAGAAAGTCCGACGACCCGTCACCCACACCAGGATACGATGCCGTGGCGTCGAAGAAGTCATTGCGCCGCCAGTCGCGCGTGATGTGCAGGTTCTGCGCATAGAAGCCCTCTGTGCTGTTGACGCAACGTTGCAAGGAGTCGGAGCCGATGGTCGTGGAATCAAGGGTTACAAGGGGGGTCGTGATGTCCGACGAGAGGGTCGTGAGGTTGAAGTCGTAGATTTGCGCGCCTTCAGGGTCTTCCGAGAATAAAGTGCCAGAGCCAGAGAAGTATACACGCGAGGTGTCAGTCAGCGAGGCATGGGGAGTGTTGTCCGGAAGTCGCAGTGTCGTCTTGTAATAGTGGATGGCTAAGGTGGAGTCGTTGAGCTCCACAGAACCAATGCCTGTGGCGGTATAGGGGGCATGAGTGTCGCCACATGCCACAAGGAGCAGCACGAGGGGAAGTATGACGAGGGTGGTGTGGCGTATGTAGGGGAGGACTTTCATTGCGTGAGGATGTTGATGTCGTAGCGCAATATCATACGCCGCTGTATGGCTTTGCCGTCACCTCGATACCCGTAGGCTTTCTCGGGTATGAGTATTATCGTGGCCGAAGCACCAGGTCGTAGCTGTCGCAGGGCCTCGTCAAGGCCGATGGTCATGTCACAGTTGCCCGCGGTTATGGTCTTGATGCCGTCGCGGCTGGACGTGTAGAGCGTGTCGGCAAGGAGTGTGGTGATGGTGTATTCAAGGGATACGCGGTCCCCGTTCTTAATCAGTGGACCCTTGCCTGGGTCGTGTATGGTGAGCCACAGGTTAGAGGGCGTGGGGGTGGCGTTGAGACCAAGGGAGTCGGAATAGTGGGCTATGGCGAGAGAATCAGCGTGGACAAGATATCTGTTGTGCGCAATGAACTGCTCGCGTGTGGGTCGTCGTGCAGGAGTGTCGTCGCCATTTGAGCAACTGGAACAGGAGCTCAGTGTCAGGGATATGAGAAGTATGGCGAGGACAAGCTGTGGCATCTTATCGTGCGGTACGTTTCATCCAACGGGTGTAGAAGTCAGAAATGGTGTCTTGGTAGACCTGTACGGCCTCATCGATAGTGCCAGTGAAAGAGCCACCAGCGGCATTGAGGTGACCGCCTCCGCCGAAGTATTTGGCCGCATATTCGTTGACGGGAAAATCGCCCTTGGAGCGGAACGACATCTTGATGCAGTCAGGCCTCTCAAGGATAAGGCACGAGGCTATTATGTCGCGCACTTGGAGCGGGATGTTGACAAAGCCCTCGGTGTCGCCCGTGGTATAGTTGAATCGCTCCAGCTCCTCTTTCGATAGTGACATCACGGCTATCGGCAGACGGTCCACGCGATGAAACTTTCGGTTGAGGGTGAAACCCTGCAGCTTTAGTTGCTTTACGGACTTGTTGTTAAATATCTTCTCGTGTACGTACGTCTTGTCTATGCCCTGCTGAAGCATTTGGGCTATGAGGATATAGAGCTCAGGGTCGCTCGAGTTGTACGATAGCCCGCCTGTGTCGGTTATGATGCCAGTGTATAGGTTCGTCACGGCATCGAGGTCAAGGAAATGCTCAAGGTGCGCGGCGAGAATAAGCTTATAGGCCACTTGGCATGTGGCCGAGGCCTCGGGACGCGATATGGCGACATCGGCCTTGACCACTGGGTCAAGGTGATGGTCAATGAGAAGTCGTGGGGTGCTGAGGGAGGAGAGTTTATCGCCAAGTGACTTGATGCGCGACAGGTCGTTGAAGTCGAGCATGACGATGAGGTCGGCATTGTCGATGAGGGGGTCGGCTATCTCTTGCTGACGCTCATAGCAGATGAGTGTTTTGAAGCCTTTCATCCAGGCGTATGATGTCGGGGCAAGGTCTGGTGTCACCACCGTGGCCTGTTTGCCCATCTTGGTGAGGAGCTTCTGGAGCCCGAGGGTGGAGCCGAGAGCGTCACCATCGGCATTAATGTGGCAGGTGAGGATGATGTTATTGCTCCGCCTGATGATGTCGGCGAAGGGTTGCGCCATGGGGTCGGCGAAGGAGATGTTTTGGTCGATGGGGTGCATCTTCGTAGGATGTGGAGTTAGGGGGGTAACGCGAAGATAATGAAAAAGGCGACGCACGGCAGTAGGGTAGGGCGTCTGCCGCGCGTCGTGGGTCGCTATGAAGTTGTTGATTAGGCTTCTGTGCCGACGATTTCCTTGCGGAGGTACTCCTGGCGTGAGAAGAAGAACGAAGATTCCTTCTCGGCGTTCTCGTCGCTGTCAGAACCGTGTATCGCGTTGTGGCTCTTGCTTGTGGCAAAGAGACGGCGTATAGTGCCCTCAGCAGCCTGGGCAGGGTCGGTAGCGCCAATGAGACGACGGAAGTCCTCGACGGCGTTGTCCTTGAGGAGCACCATGGCTACGATAGGACCAGACGACATGAACTCGATGAGTTCCTGGAAGAAAGGCCTGTCTTTGTGCACGGCGTAGAACTCTGCCGCCTGATCGATGGTGAGGCGCGTGGTCTTGATGGCTGCGATGGTGTAGCCAGCTTCTTCGATTTTGGAGAGGATGTGGCCGATGTGCTTGTTACGGACTGCACCCGGCTTGATCATTGAGAAAGTCTTGTTGCCGCTCATATAGAGTTTAGTGTAAAGGTTGACCGCTTGTGCGTGTGGGGAGCAGGCGTACCAAGCGGATGTGTGAATTAAGAAATAGTGTGAGGCTAAGTCGCCTTACCTTTCATGGCAACAAATGTAATGAATTATTTTGATTGCTTAACGTGACGCGGCGATTTTTTTAAGGTGGAGTAGGGGAGTGTGATGCAAGAAAGAGGCGAGTAGGCGCACGATAGTTTACGCTATAAAAACTGTGTCATGTAGAAAGGCATACATTTGAGCGTGCCGTCCTTACGCATATCCTTGCCATGAATGAGATAAGCCTGTCCTATACGCGACGAATATTTCTGCATGAATTTGTCGATAGACTCGTGCTGCTTAGACTGCGACGACTTGACCTCTATTACACTCACCTTGCCTCCGTCGGGTATCAGGAAGTCTACCTCATAGTTTCTCTTGCCGTTGTCGGTAGGCCACGTGTGATAGTAGAGCCTCCTGCACGCTGCCACCAGCATTTGGGCGACAATGTTCTCATATACATAGCCAAGGTCTGCCGTGAGCTTGTCGGTCAATAGCTTATGGTATATGACGTTGTCCGTGAAATCGGAATCCCAAAAGGCCAGCGTGACAAAGAGACCAGTGTCGCCGCAATAGAGTTTGAAACAGTCAGGGTTGATGTGCATGGCAAGTCCCGCACTCGGATCGTTGGAGTGGTAGGCCACGTTTGTCGTCATAGACTCTCGCAATATCGAGAGGGCCATAGCGAGCCTGTCAGTACGTCCTCCCTCAATGACGCTACTCACCTGATAGCGTGAGGCGTTGGTGTTCAGCTGGGCTGGTATAGCGTGAAAAAGCATAGATGTCTTGCCCGAGGCGTCCAGCTCGTAGAAATCAGCGTCGTAGAGGTTGATGATGTTACGTTTCACTTGGTCGACCCTGCTTAAATCAAGTGTGTCAAGATATGTGCTAACGGCCTGTGGCATGCCCCCCACAAGCACGTAGAGGCGGAAATCCTTCATGAGGTTCCTATTCGTGGCATCACCAAGGGGTGTCCATCGCTCGAACGCACTCTTCAGAAGAGGCATAGTCGCCATGTCACCCAATGCCCAACGGAACTCCTCATAGTCCATCGGGTACATCGTAATACGGCGCTCCTCGCTTGGTATGAGAATCTTCGTGCCGTCACCCTTGGGACGCTTTTTCATCTTTATGCCCAGCAAGGAGCCAGTCTCAATGTAGTGAAAACGCCCGTCCTTCACGAGGTGCTTTATAGCCTGACGCGCCATCGGGCATTTCTGTATCTCGTCAAATATTATCAGCGACTTGCCTGCCACGAGGCTTACTCCGCAGTTCATCTGGAGAGTTGTGAAGAGCATATCGAGATTCGATATGTCAAGGAACGACTCTTTCACCGCCTTGCTCGCAACAGAGAAATCGATAAGGAGGTAATGCTCATACTCGTTCTTGGCAAACTCCTCCACAATAGTCGATTTCCCTACACGCCTCGCCCCCTCGATAAGAAGGGCAGTGCTGCCGTTGTCCTGCTCCTTCCACTCAAGGAGTCTCTGGTATATTTTGCGCTTGAATATCCTCTCTGCCATGACTAAAGATGTATGTTTCCTTACGCCACCGCTAAGGTAGTAATATATCTCATATTTTCAATGGGTTAGGTGCGAATCTGTCAAAATCCGCAAACTTTTAAGTGCTCAATCCGTCAAAATCCGCAAACTTTTAAACCCGCAATCCGTCAAAATCCGCAAACTTTTTAGTCCAGCGGAAGGTCATGGTGACGGCGACGGAAGTGGGGGACGGTGTTGCGCAAGAGAGGAAAAACGCGTAACTTTGCAAGCGCAATGGGGGAGGTTTCCAGAGCGGTCAAATGGGACAGACTGTAAATCTGCTGCTTCGGCTTCGTAGGTTCGAATCCTTCACCTCCCACGGTTGTTTTTGGCGAGTCGACCCATGAGGAGGGGTTGGCTCGTCTTTTTTTATGCGCGTTGGTGGTGTTAGAGTCCTCGTGCTGCCTTTATTGTCTCGTAGGCAGATTGCACCTCTTTGAATTTCTGCTCAGCTTTGGCTTGTACGGCGGGTCCTGCCGTGGCATATTTGTCGGGATGGTATTTCTTGACGAGGGTGCGGTAGGCGTCTTTGACCTGCGCGTTTGTGGCGTCGGGCGATATGCCGAGGGTTTTGTATGCGTCGCTGGCATCAGGGGCGGAGGTGCTGTCAGAATAGCTGTTGCTCCGTCGTCCGTAGCTGTTGCCGTTGACGTGGAGGCGGGCGGCAATGCGGTTGATGTCAACGGAGGAGATGCCCATGTAGGAGGATAGGTTGATGACGGTCTGCACCTCAGAGTCGGTGATTATGCCGTCTGCCTCGGCTATGTCACATAGTATCTCGGCTATGCGCAGGCGGTCAGCGTAGGAGAGGAGTGAGCCGATGTTCATGGCCGCCACACGGGCATCGAAGTTCGTGTTGAGTATGTCGCGTAGCTCGAGGAGTGCTACTTTGGCATCAGCCTCACCAAATTGCGCCACGAGTACCTGCTTGACGATGTTGAGCTCGGCTTTGACTATCCGCCCGTCGGCTTTCATAGCGGCTGCCATGACCTTGAGGAGAGCTTCACGGAACACATATTGGGCGCCAGCTCCAGTGGTGTGGCTGGAGGTCTGCTGGCTACTGCCGCCTCCGAAGAACAACTTGAAGAAGAAACGGAGTACGAAGAATATGAGTATGAGGTTGAATAGCGTCATCGGGTAACCTATTGAGATGTCAGTTGTTTGTGTATATCGAGGATTTGCGGGAGAATGAGGTGCCTGTCGTCGGGCGAGATGATGAAGTCGACGTTCGTGGGGATGGAGGCCGACTGGTTGCGTATGCGTTGCTCTATTTGCTGGCGGTTGGCGTTATCGCGTAGCATGGCGCGCTCTATGCGGGTCTCAACGGGGAGGTCAACGTAGATTATAGCGTTCATGACGGAGTCCATGCCGCTCTCATAGAGTATAGCCGCCTCGCAGACAACGTAGGGGGCGTGATGCAGCTCTTTGTTTTTGCACCAACCTATAAACTGGTCGAAGACTATGGGGTGTATGAGGTTATTGACGTTGGCAAGGGCGTGAGGGTCGGAGAATATGATTTGGGCAAGGCGTTTACGCTGGAGCTTGCCGTCAATATAGATGTCGTCACCGAAGAAGGACTTGAGGGTATTGACGACCAGGGGATTATTGTCAGTATTCGCACGGGCCACCTTGTCGCAGTTGAACACTGGCACGCCCATGAGGGCGAATGCCTGCGCTATGGTCGACTTGCCTGATCCGATGCCGCCTGTGAGACCTACTCTGAGCATGTAGCTAATTCTTTTGGAGTATGAACTCGGCGAAGGAGGGGGAGTAGGAGATGTTTTGCGCCGAGGAGGGTGATTTGGTGAGGTTTAGTCGTATGCGCGCCTTGCCACCGGGGCGCACGTGCTTGAAGTCGGCAATGAGCGAGAAGGCATCCTCGTCGGCCTGCTCAAAGTGGCTGAGCCCTACGTCGAAGGTGATGCGTGCCGAGGGAGGGAAGAATTGGCAGGTGTAGCCTGTGGGAAGGTTCGTGGCGACAATGGGGATGGAGATCTTCTTCTCGGTGTATGGCTCGATGTCATACTCCACGGTGACGGCGTTGGTGTCGGCCGTGGCAGTGCGTGGAATGTTGAGGGCGAAGTGGCAGATCGTGGTGTCGGAGAGTGTGGCGGGAGGTTGTGGGAGGGTGTGTATGGCACGTATGGTGTCGAGGATATTGCTCGTGGCGGTCAGTGTGACGCTGTCGGGGACGACACGGCACGGGGCGGAGAAGGTGCGCTGTGGGGCGAGGGCTATGGGATGCTCCACGACGACGGGCAGTCGCCGCTGATAGACGGTGAGGAGGGGTATCATGACGGTGTCGGTCAGGACATCGACAATCTTGATCGACTCGGGGAGACGGGTCTTCTGACCAGTGAGACGGCGGGGAATGTATATGGCCCACGAGTTGCCCCCCGTGGTGAAGCGTCGGAGCGATTTGAGCGGCACGGCGATTTTGCGAGAGTCGGTGAGGTACATTTTGAGAAGGGAGAAACCGTTACTCTCAAGGGTCGTGGTGATGGTCTTATTGTCGAGGGGGTCGGTGATGTAGCCTTGCGGGACATCCTCGGGGACTATCTCCAGGCGTGTGGTGACGGTGTATGTTTGCCTGAGTTTCTCGACGTGCCAGATGAGGAAGGACAAAAGAAGGAAAAGCAAGAAAGTGCGGAAGTCCTTGCTTTTGGTGCCTTTGACTATGCGTTGGGCGAGGGTCATGTCCTTTGGTTACGAGAGTAGAGCAAAGATAATCAATAAATGGCGCAAGTCTATAAGATTTTGATGGCTATGGCGGCGCAAGCCTCAGCATCGGCGAGGGCATGGTGATGGTTGGCAAGGTTATAGCCGCAACGTTGCGCCACGGTGTGAAGCTGATGGTTGGGCAGCTCGGAGCCAAAGACACGGCGTGACGCACGGCAGGTGCAGAGGAAGTTGTAGTCAGGGTAGGGTATATGGTAGGCCATGAAGGCGGCTTTGAGGCATGACTGGTCGAAGGGACTGTTGTGCGCCACGAGGGTGAGACCGTCAATCTTGGGGGCTATCTCCTTCCAGACTTCGGGAAAGGGTGGCGCGTCCTTGACGTCTATTTCCGTAAGGCCATGAACAGCTGTGGTGTATGGGGTGAAGAAGAATGGGGTGGGGGAGATAAGGCTGTAAAAGGAGTCTACAATTTGCGCGTTGCGTACTACGACTATGCCGACGCTGCACACGCTGGAGCGGTAGTTATTGGCGGTCTCAAAGTCTATCGCCGCGAAATCTTTCATCTGGTGTAGGATTTAGATTGTGTGGTGGGGTATAGGAAATAACTCGCCCTGACTGTGGTGGGTCAGGGCGAGTGTTATAAAGTCAGGCAGAGATTATTTCTGCTCGAGTTGTAGTGTCTTGCTGGGCTGGTCGCATACGTCAGACGGACCGAAGTACTGGATTGGACCCGGGTAGATGTAGTCGGTCTCGATGGCCCACTTGTCGCGGTTGGCGGCGAAGAACTTGAATGGACCACCGTCGAGTTTAACAAGTGCCTTCTGGATAACAGGCTTCATCTTGCCATTGCGCTTCTCCATGTTCATCATGGCAGTGATGGGGATACCACCTGCGAGCCATTCTGCGGCGGGCTTGGTGGTGTTGCGCACGGAGCTCATGTAGCCAGTCTTGCCCGAGGCGATGAGGAGAGCTGCTACACGGCCAAGGGAGTAGCAGTAGTCGGCATCGAAGTTGGACGGAGCGGCGCAACGACCCTCATAACCGAAGAAGTGGTGCTGAGTGGCGAACTTGCCGACATATTTGCCCTCCTTCTTCCATGCGGCGAGTTTCTTGCCAACCATATCAGCGAGGAGCTGCTCGGTCTCGATGAGGGATACCTGTACGTTGCCGTGAGGGTCACGCTCAAGTGCGAGCTGACGCGACACGCCAGCAGGAAGGCTCTCGAAGATGGCTGCGTTGGCTGCGCTGAGGTGCTTAACGACGTAGTCAATCTTCTGGTCGTCAGCCACCTTGTCAAACTCGGCTTGGTTGGCGGCGAGCATATCGTTGAGCTCAGCTATGAGCTTCTTGATGGCGGGAATGAACTCGATGAGGCCTTCGGGCACGAGGACGGTGCCGAAGTTGCAACCTTTGGCGGCGCGTGCGGCTACGGCCTCAGCAATGTAGGTGACGATGTCGTCAAGAGTCTGCTGCTTAGCCTCAACCTCCTCACCAATGAGGGTGATGTTAGGCTGCGTCTGGAGGGCGCACTCGAGGGTGACGTGGCTCGCAGAGCGTCCCATGAGCTTAATGAAGTGCCAGTACTTCTTGGCGGAGTTGGCGTCGCGCTCAATGTTGCCGATGACCTCAGAGTATACCTTGGTGGCGGTGTCGAAACCAAAGGAGGTCTCGATCATCTCGTTCTTGAGGTCGCCGTCGATGGTCTTGGGGCAGCCAATGACTTGCACACCGGTGTTCTTGGCAAGGTAGTACTCAGCGAGTACGCAGGCGTTGGTGTTAGAATCGTCGCCACCGATGATGACGATGGCCTTGATGCCGAGTTTCTTGCAGATCTCAAGTCCCTTATCGAACTGGTCAGTCTCCTCGAGTTTAGTGCGGCCAGAGCCGATGATGTCGAAACCGCCAGTGTTGCGATACTCGTCGATGATGTCAGAGGTGAGCTCGATATACTTGTGGTCTACGAGGCCAGATGGACCACCAAGGAAGCCATAGAGCTTGCTGTCCTTGTTGAGAGACTTGATGCCGTCGAAGATGCCCGAGATGACGTTGTGTCCGCCAGGGGCTTGACCGCCAGAGAGGATTACGCCAACATTGAAGGGCTCAGACTGCGATGCCTTATCGCCTTTCTCGAAGGTGACGATGGGCATGCCGTAGGTGTTAGGGAAGAGTTTCTTGATGTCGTCTTGGTCGGCGACGGAGGTTGTGGCCTTGCCTTCAGCGAGTCGTGTAGCTCCTTGGATGGAGGCTGGCATCTTGGGAGCGTATTTGCTGCGCTCGATCTGCAGTGCACTCTTGCTCATTATTGAATGATTTGTGTTTAAGATTTCCGTATTATGGATAATGGAGCAAAGATAGGGAAAAAGGGCGGAAGTTGGAGAGTTGTGCTCTGAAAATTAGTGCAGGTGGCCAGCGCAGGGGCGTTGGATTGAAAAACGAGTATCTTCGCGAAGAAATGGAAAAGGAAATGTCAAGAAGAACGCTGGTGTCGCCATCGTTGTTGGCGGCGGATTTTCTGCATTTGGATCGTGAGATAGAGGCTATCAATGAGAGCGAGGCTGATTTCCTGCATATCGACGTTATGGACGGGGTGTTTGTGCCGAATATATCCTTTGGCACGCCCGTGCTGAAGTCGATAGGCGCATCGTTGCGGAAGCCCATGGATGTGCACCTGATGATAGTGGACCCGGGACGATATGTGGAGCTCTTCAAGTCATTGGGCGCGACATTTTTGAATGTGCACTATGAGGCGTGCACCCATTTGCACAGGGTGGTGCAGGAGATACGCGGTCATGGCATGCGTCCTGCCGTGACGTTGAACCCTGCCACCCCCGTGAGTGTGCTCGACGACATCATCGACGATGTGGATATGGTGCTGCTGATGTCCGTGAACCCAGGCTTTGGCGGCCAAAAGTTTATTGGCAATACGATCAGGAAGATTGGGGCGTTGCGGAAGATGATCGCGGAGCATGGCGCGGAGGTGCTGATTGAGGTCGACGGGGGCATTAATGACGTGACTGGCGCGCAATGCGTGGCGGCCGGGGCGGATGTCCTTGTGGCGGGGAGCTATGTCTTTGGGGCGGAGGATAAGGGCACGGCGATACGGCAATTGAAGGGTGAGGAGATTTAATGATATTGAGTTAAATATTTGATTATGATAAAGTTCAGGACAACGTTGCGCGTGAGGTACGCCGACACTGACAGGATGGGCGTGGTATATTACTCAAACTACGCTGTGTTTTATGAGGTGGCTCGCACGGAAATGTTCCGAGCGTTGGGCGTAGCGTATTCCGATTTGGAGAAAAAAGGGGTGGCACTGCCAGTGGTCGAGCTGGTGTCGCACTACCATAAGTCGGCGCGATATGACGATCTGCTGACCTTGGAAGCGTATATCGAGGAGTTGCCAACAGCGAAGATAAAGATTGCGTATAGGATTGTCGCAGAGGACGGCACCTTGATGAACGACGGCACTACCACCTTGGTGTTCGTCAGCATGGAGAGCGGCCGGCCTATGCGTGCCCCCAAAGAGGTGGTTGATGCTCTCGAGCATCATCAAAGTGATGCTTGGCTCGGGGAAGCCTAAGCGCGAACGCGTATGTAAAGACGTTGCCTGGAACGTCTCACATACTTTCTTAACTCACAGTCGCAC
>CAZPPW010000042.1:0-17526 GCA_964588595.1 uncultured Marinilabiliaceae bacterium | reverse complement strand
CCTGGTGTTTGAGGAGCAGGAGAAGAGGCATATAGAGGAGGCGGAGAAGAGGGGAATTGAGAAGGGAATAGATATAGGGGAGGAGAGGGGAAAAATGGGGGAGAAGTATCGCACAGCGAAATATCTTCTCTCCATCAATATGCCGGTTGACCAAATTGCCCGTGCCACGGGCTTAGACGTTGAGAAGATAGAGGAGATTAGGAAGGATATGGCGTAGCCACAATGGTATAGTAAAACGTATGGTAGCGGAAACGGCATCTTCCGCTACCATACGTTTGTTTTAATCCCTTCTCCCCATCATCTTGTCGATAAAGGTGTCATATATCACCCTATAAGCCTCGCTCGGCGCATACTCTATCTCCGGGCGCAGCAAAGATCCCATATCCCCCGTGAACTCAGTGTCTGCCATCTTCTCCGTCATGTTGTTCAAGAACTGTTTATACGACGGCACTCTGTCAACCACAAATTCCATATACCTCGCGTAGCACTGCATGACCTTATCCACTTGTACCTCCTTGCGTTGCAAAGCCACGTAAAGGTCAAAGAGGTCACGCCCCTTCTTCCTCTGATACAAGGCGCGCAACTTTGTGCCAAGAAGCTCCTCAAGCTGGTAGGTTGTCAACTCTGCCGCACCAGTGAACCATGGGTTTTGAACATGGAAAGGCACCTTGGTGAGGCCAAGCACATTGAAATGCTCATAGCAGTTAATCTCGACTTTCAGGCGTATCGGCACCACTGGCGGCACTTCCGATTCAAAGCGGAATAGCATCGTGTTGTTGTAACGTTTCTGCTTCGTGACCTTATTCGGCAACCAATCGAGCACTTCTCCCAGCCTATACATAATAGGCTTTATAGGCCCAGGGGCTATCTGCACCAAATCTATGTCTTCGCTATAACGAGGTTGCGGGGCAAGATACAGCTTGTGCAATGCCGTACCGCCCCTGAATGCCAGTTGCGTGGCGAGAAACTCATCACTAAATATGCTGACGAGAGCTCGGCAAATGACAAGGTCTTGCTCAACCATATATGCCTCGACCCATGGAGCATGCTCTCTCCATTGCTGTATGTAGTTTTGCGGTATCATATCTCGTCAACCTCTATCTTTTCATTCACCAATATCTTCCACTTCTTGTCCACTATGGTGTCGTCACTCACCCCCATGGACTGCTTCAGGCGCACCTTGCGCACCACCTTCCCCGCCCGCCTGGCCAGCATCATGAAGTCATCCGCTGTCTCTTGCTCATCGATAGCATCAAGCAGATAACCTAACCGTTGCACAACGGGCGCACTAAATGAGTTGAGCAACGGCAACTTACTCTCGTCCCACCGCATGACCTCCGACAGCTCCACCAGCACCTCCGCCACACGGCTCAAACCACCCACCTTCTCCTCATGATCCACAAGGTCTAACGCCGTGAGTTCGGGAGAGGAGACATTCATATACCCCGTCTGAACCTTTACCTTGTTTGCATAACCTATTGGAAATGTTTGCCTTACATTAAAGTCGAGCAACGTGCCGTTCTTCACCGACGACGCCACCTGCTCGCCCGATATCGTCACGTTGAACACCATCGGCCTCTGATGCCCAGCACCATTGAGAGCGGCTGCCGTGAGGAGCGAGACGTAATAGTCGCGTCCCGCATACCGCATCAGGTCATCAATGTAGAACGACGGCGGCACCTCTCCCTTTAGTCGATACTCCATGGGTATAGCCACATAGAAATTCTGCCATGGCGACATCATTACCCCCTTCTCTTGCAGGCGGTATAAAGCCTTGGCAAGACTGTCGGGATTATGATACATCTGGAGGGCTGTCAAATCTTGCTTTGTGAAGATATAACGCCCTCTCATCATCTGACCCTCAACCCATGTCTGTATGCTGTACTCTCTCATATTTCTGTCATTCATACGCCAAACCGGACATTATACGTCCAATTCCCCGTACGCATTGCAAATATAAGTATCTTTTACGAGATGTCAGAGCAGTCTCTCACGCATACCCATGCATCCCACCCAGCAAATAATTCACCCCAAAATACGTCATTATCACAGCGGCAAACGCAACAAGCAGATACACATGCACAGCACGCGCGCTACTGGTGCGGAACAACGACGGATGCAACGGCACAACATACACAAGTAGCGTGATGAGCGCCCACACCTCCTTAGGGTCCCACCCCCAATATCTCCCCCACGACTGACCCGCCCATACAGCCCCAATAAATATGCCTATGGCAAGGAGCACGACCGCCACATAGAGCAATATAAGCGATATGCGCATAGCCGGCAGGTGACGCCCATTAACGAGCGCAATGACGCTATTAAGAGCTATAATGGTGAAGAGGGCGTAGGCTATCATGACGCTCGCCACATGCAGCGACAACCACGGCGAGTGCAACACCGGCATGAGGGGCGTGATATGAGGATTGGATATGGCGATATGCGCCACAAGCAAGGCAAAGCCCGACATCAACAGGCAAGCCGCAGCAAGAAGCACATGGCGGCGCACAAGGAATAGCGACGCCACACATAGCGCAAGAGCAAGAAACAGCATCGTCTCATAGCCATTGGCAAGCGGCCAGGCGCACGCTATTACCCCACGCACAGCAAGGGCCACGGTTTGCAGAGCGGCGCACAATATGGCTATCCCGCGTAGCAAAACGCCACCCCATCGCACACGTCCCCTACCCTCCCCTTTCCACACCGCAAGGACTATGGCCACAAGCCCGAGGGCAAGTTGTATCTTGAATAGCAATGCCACGGGCTGCAATCGCACGTACATCACCTCAAGTTGCCTGCGCAATGGTGGTATGGGTGCCGGCGCGAGGCTGAAGGCAGAGCCGTCAGTGAGCGATATTATGGCTTGCAGTCGGTCGTTTATGTCTATGGCGGCCTTAGCCCGTTGCTCAAGATAGGGCGTCAGCAGGTAATGTCCATCGGGCGCGAAGAGTGACGCTGCGGAGACATATCCGTCCACAGGTGTAAGTCCCATCTGCTGTGCTGCGTCGGGATATTTCACTTTTATCATCGCCACATTCTGCCACTCGTTTGGGGCTGTCATCCAGGCCAGTACAATGGTGTTGGCCGATAGCGTGTGCCACGTGGTGTGCCCCGTTACTTTCATCGCAAAGTCAGCGCAATAGGTGTCTATGGGCGCAGGGCGGTCATGGTATATGATGTCAAGTTGCGAGAACTTATCACTCTGTGCGTCAGTAGGAATTGGCGCAGCTGGCAGTTCAGGAGCAGAGCAAGAGGTTAAAGGATAAACGAGTATAACGCCAAGCACCACAATGGCACTCTTAGACGAGAGTAGTCGCCTAAATCGTCCATGCGGATTGACGAGTACAAGGATTAGCGAGAGAAACAGCATGGCATAGCCAGCGTAGGTCACAGGCGTACCGTATGGGTCATGATTGACGGTGAGTATCGTGCCGCGCATATCAGGGTCATAGCTCGACTGATAAAAGCGGTAACCGTCAAGCGAGAGTATACGGTTCATAGAGACAGTGGCACGCATCGTGTCTATACGCAGATACGAGATATAGTCCTGCGGCGCGTCAGTATGGGAGTAGTAGACAATTCGGAAGGAGTCAAGGGCAATATCCGTAGGCAACGTGAGCAACGGATGCCCCTCGGCAGAGGATAGATACCGCGTTTGCGCATCACCACCCTCACGCAAATGTAGTATGCCCTCATGCGATGTGACGTGCGTGAGGAATGCGCCAAGGGCTATAAGGGCAAGTGACGAGTGCAACAACAGCGCTGTACGGTTTCTGCCAAGCAGCTTTATGGCCAAAGCCAACCCCGACGACACAAGCACAGCCATCAACACGGTGAACCATGGCGCACCATAGAAGTAACGCGACACGAACGCCGTGCCACACCGCCACTCAACGAAGGTGGCAGCGGCAAGTATGACCACAAAAAGGACGTAGGCCACGAGGACGACGCACCTCACTATGTGCCATACGCCTCGCATAGCCTCAGAAGGGTCGGAAAGTGGTCGTGCGCCCGTCAACCGCTATGCACTCCATCTCAATAAGCCATGCAGGTCGACACACAGGAGCAAGGGTTATGACGTAGGGCGTGGTGGGGAATCGCTCGGCAAACATCTCACTGACCACAGCGTAGTCGGCAGTGTCACGAAGGTAGACCACTATTTGCATAATGTTGTCCATAGTCATCGCCCCCTCTCCAAGCAACGCCTCGACATTCTCCCACATGCGGGCAGTCTGACGACGTATATCACCCACATACAGCACATTACCCTCACTGTCAATAGAGGCCGTGCCCGATATATATGCATGCCCACGGTCACCAAACTCAAGCAACGTGCCGCGCTCAAAGGTCACGCCATAGTCTATTGTCTTATTGAGATGGTCAAGGGCATAAAGATAACGCTGCTGGGCAGGCTCAAAGCCCACAAGCGAGTACGTGCCAAGCTGGATGATGGCCTTAGGGTCGGGCGGCAACCCACCAATACCGGTCGATGAGACGTAGTGTGTCTGTGGCGTGAGCCCATGAGCCTCGAAGTTCTCCCTGCGCGCCACAACCATGCCATGATATTGTATGTCAACATCACGCACGTAGAACCATGTGCGTATGCAGTTGTCAGCGATAGTGGCATGATACTTGGCCAACTGCGCCTCGAATGTCTCAAGCAGTACGCGTGTCTGCGTGGCAGAATCACCTTGGGGCGTAATCATGCCCATCTTCCACAGCTGCCGATAGCCGTTATGATCAACCACCACAACACCCTCTTCGTCAGTATGCACATCGTCCACACCCTGCTGAAGATACAGCCACAAGGCTATCTTGCTACCATCAAGGGGCGGCTGCTGTATGCACGAGACGCTTGCCCCCTCGTCATTAAGGTCAATCATCTGCGGCACCTGGTTACAAGCGTCAGAGAGGAAGTAGCGTTTGAAGATGACACGTGCACCCACAAGGTCAGGCATACCGAGTAGCTCTTGCACGGCAAAGAGTAGACGTGAGTACTGGTCGGCAAACTCCTGCTGACGTGGCTCAACATGGAATATGGCATGATACTCTCGCACACCGCCACAGTCTGGTGTGAAAGAGGCAAGCTGAATAGTGGCTCCAGTAGAGGAGTTGTAGAAAGAGTCGTACTTTTTCACAATATGGGCATTGAGAATGGGTATGGGGGAGGGAGTGGATGGCGGGGGAGGAACGCAGGGTATATCAATTCTCGTCAGGCTCTATGGAGTTAATCCACGACCTGATGAGCGAGAGGAGCGGGGCACGAGAGTCCTCCACAAAGAAGGCTCGATGGTCATAATGCACATTGTCATCGCCCTGCTCAAGCACCTTGACGAGAAAGCTGTTGTCAGCATCACCCGCAACGACAAGTGTCTCGTCGGGCTCCTTATGCGACTTCACACCCACAAGATGCGCAAGGGCGTTATCCGTCGTAAGGTCAAGTCCCGCAGGAGGCTCATCTCCCTGATGACAACGGGCGCAACTAAGCCCCTGAAACACCGCGGCATCGACCGCCCCAAAGGGAGAGGCGTCAAGTGCGCCGACATTGAGGACAATAGCCTCACTTGGGTCTTGCCCCTCAGGTATGTCATACGAGTATATCGTGGCGACACGCTGACGAAGCACATCGGCTACGGCAACCTGTATGCTCGTGGCGGCAGTGGTGACACGCGAGAGAGTGATTGTGTCGACTGTCGAGGCGTCACCATTGCGTGGGAAGCTCTTCTGTATGAGTGAATAAAGGCTCTCATCATCGTAGGCGGCAACGACAAGCGAGTATGACTCGTCGTTCCACTGGTCAACACCGCTGAATGTGCCGATAATCTGCACTGAGTAGGACTCCGATGTGTCCACATACACAGGGTCGTCCACATGACCATCGTCGCAAGAGGCAATAAAGAGGGGGAGGATAAGGGCAAGTAGAAGCACCACCCGCCACTTGACAAAGTTAAGACAAAAAGTCGTCATGACTGGGGATTTGTCGATTAGGGGAGGTTAGAAAGTGTATTGTAGTTGCACACGTGCCGAGTGCATGGCAATGCCAAGGTCGTCATTATCGCGGTCCAGCTGCGTCTCATGCCCCGTACGCCCTATGTACTGATACATTCCCGAGAGCTTAAGCCCAGAGTTGCGTATGAAGTAGTTGAAGCCTATAGCAGGACTATTGAGTATGCCATCGGTAGACGAGCCATTACGGTCATAGAAGTCATAGCGTGCCGTAACTTGCCACTGCTGATGCACGAAGAAACCAGCGTTGATATACGCACCCCAGAAGTTATACGTGTCAGATATCTTCTGACGGTCAGTAAACCCTACGTGCATAAGGTACGCCTCCGCGCCAATATATAGGCGATTGTGCAACCATGAGAGCTCAAAGCCCGCACGTGTGTCATTAGTACTCTCACTCTCGCTCTCCACATTTATGCTACCCGAGAGGGCAATCTCCAACTTGTTCTGATCAAGCATCTTGGCATTGCCCTGCGTGCGTGGCATAGCCCCGAAAGGTGTCCACGTGAGTCGTGCGGCATAGAGCAGCGAGGGTATACCCCAGTCGTCAGAGAACGTCTTAGTGGCAGAGTTTGACGACGAGCCAGTGCCATTGAAGAGTCCCACCTCATAACCGAATAGTGGCGAGGCGATATCTCCATGAAACATCACGCCAAGGTCAAAGCCAGTGCCAATAGTGGGGTTGACGGCATTGAGCGTATATGGCATGATGACGGTGGCTGTCAACGACGTGGGCAGAATGGGCATAAGGGTCTCACCAAGCGTGGTAAGGTACGCGCTGGTAAAAGGTGTCTTGAACTTACCCACACGGGCAGCGAAATACTGGTTAGCACGTATGTCAAACCACGCCTGCTGCAACACGCCAGCACCCGACGACGCGGCATTGATAGAGAGGTTATACGTGATACGGTTGAACGCCTTGCCTGTGAAACCGAGCACACCGTAGGGTATAGCAAAGCCCGAATTGGCCACATTGTCCTGATTATATGCCTTGTCAAGTCCCTCGTCATCGTAGAAGTTGTAGTTGACGTTCGTCTGAATCATCAAGTATGGCTTGAAGGAGAAACTCTTGCTGGGGCTCTCAATCTGAAACATACGGTCACTGCCTATGGTCACAACACCATTGTCCGCGTCAAACGACTGGGCAGATTGCGGCTGCTGCGCAAGGGCGAGTGACGATAGAGCCGTAAGGGCTGGCATGAGGTATAGAGTTTTCATCGTGTTATCGTATTGAGGTTAAAGTGATTCGAGGAATTTAATTAGTGCCTGACGGTCGGCACGGTCCATATTTCTAAACAGGTTCTTTGAGGCTTCACCCTCACCACCATGCCACAAGATAGCCTCGGTGAGGTTGCGTGCACGACCATCATGCAGGAAGTAGGTGTGTCCATTGACCGTCTCCTGAAGCCCTATGCCCCACAAAGGAGTAGTGCGCCACTCATTGCCACGTGCCGTACCACTGGTATAGTTGTCGTTAAGCCCCACACCCATAATCTCCGACCCCATATCATGCAGCAGATAGTCCGAGTACGGATGAATAGTCTGCGACCCAAGCCAAGGCAACTCCGTACCATTGAGCAGTGTAGCCCCACGAGGACGAGTATGCAGCGTCGTGACATGACACAAGTGGCACTTAGCCTGATAGAACATCTGCTCACCACGACTAACTGCCTCACGCTCACTCATAGTCTCGGTCGAGCCATCACTATGCGTCAATGTGACCCTGGTCGTAGTGCTACCCTTACGACGTGCCGGGACACCAAGCCCATGCAGATAAAGGTCGACGCACTCCATATCTTCGGTCGAGACATCAAGCTTGTCATACGTTAGGCCCATCATAGACCCCTCCTCCATCTGAAGTTGACCCTCGCATATCTCCTCAGGGTAACGAGAATTAGTGGAACCCATATCCGACGAGAAACCAAGCTCCACGGTAAGGTCAAGGTGCTGCGCCTTATTACCCGACAAGCCTACACTTTTCACGCCCCGCTCAGTGATGTAGTTCACACGCCCCGATATGCCATACTCGGGGTAATTGCTCTGCTGGGCAAGCTTCTCTATCTCTGTGCGATCCACGGCAAGCATCTGACCCATACCGACATGTCGCAACGGTATGCGCACCGTGCAGAAGAGATCCTCAGGCTTAATCTCCACAGAATCCTTCTTTATGCTGTCCCACATCTTCTTATACCACTTGACCACGGTATAGTTAGGACGTGCCAACTCATACGCCTCGCCATCAGGAAACGCCCCAGCCTCATAGTCATACCGCACCTGCAACTTGCCCTCGGCCGTGACACCATATATCGACTGGTCATGCAGCACACGCCCATACCCCTGAAAGAACACGCCATTCTTACGCGCCACATACACCAGCATAGACGACATGCCATTCTTACCCGAACCATAGACCGGCGTACCATCCGGGTCAGTGCCTATCTGATTCCACACACCAGGCGACGTGCGACCCGCATTGAAGTGGCACGAGGCGCACGAGAACCCCGCATACACAGGCCCATAGTTATCAGAAACGTTATCATACAGACGGTTACCAGTCTGAAAACGAGTGGAGTACTTACCCGACAGCCATTCAGCGTCTACATCATACGCCTTACTGGTGCTATAAAAGACAGTCGACGTGCCAGCCGAAAGATAGTAATCCTCAAGGTCACGCGAATGCTCCGCCTCGAAGGTGTCTATACCCTCAGAGTCAGGCTCGCACGACAAAAGCGCAAAGCTAAGTAGTGATGCGATAGTGAGGGAGAGCTGTTTCATTGCGAGATTGTATACACAAAAACAATATTATACCACAACGTGAAGGGGGAAGTCTCTACTCTTCCCACCTTCACTATCAGGTCGTTAGGCGATTACGCCTAATAAATCGTTACTCAGAATATGTTCGCGCCTTGCCATCTTTGAAGATGAGGAACTCAAGCGTATGGAATCCACGAAGCGACTGAGCACTGGCTATCGTCTCACTCTCCTCGTCAAACTCCCCATCCCAATTGAGCTGCGAATAGTCGGCCGATGAGAGGATATTCTCAATGCCATCCTGGTCAAGTGGCCATGAGTCCATATTCGGGTCAAGCCCCTTATCTGCCACAGGCCCATACAGGAACGCCTCACTTGTCTCCCACGGCTGACGTGCTGCGAGCCACGCCACACCACAAGCCGCAAACGTGGCGGTCGACGGTGCCTTAGCAAATGCCTGAACTGCCAAATAGAGGGCTCCGTTCTTAGCCGCAAGGTCAGCGTATGTAGGCACCA
The DNA here is from genome assembly GCA_964588595.1 of uncultured Marinilabiliaceae bacterium. Lineage (GTDB taxonomy): Bacteria > Bacteroidota > Bacteroidia > Bacteroidales > Marinilabiliaceae > W3P20-009. Next base: position 8,253 of record CAZPPW010000042.1, on the reverse strand, counting down.
CCACATTATCTACATACTGGCCCACAGCCGCCTGAAGGGCTTCGTCATCCGTGAGCGACGCTACGCACTTCTTCAAGTCTCCCTCAAAGAGGTCACACAAGTCCTTACATGCCGCCTGCGCTGCCACAGCCTCATCACTGCCAAGGTTATTGCGGAATGGCTGAGGGATGGCCTGTATCTTATCAATGGCGTCATTGATGGCGTCCACAACCTTCGTGTCAAGATCCGCATTGGCCGCCTTGACGAGCGATGAGAGGGAGCTGGTAGCTACGGTGCCATCAGTAGTGCCGTAGTAAGAGTTGCGTATAGAACGGATATTGTTGCTATAATCGTCACGTGAGTGCCAGCTATACCAAGACTCCACGGCAAGCACAGCTTTCTCCTTCTTGCCATCAGCCCACAGGCTTATAGGCTCCCCTATCTTCGACTCGCCCACCTCGTTGGCTATCTCCTTGCAACCATCGATAATCTGCTGAGCAGCCTCCTGTGCGGTGAGAGCCGACGACTTGAAGTACGTGGCGTAGCTACGACCGGTATTGTTATACTCCGTCGCCCAATCCGAATAGAGCGTAGCTGCATCATTGGCGAGGAGCTTCGACACGATGGTCATATAGTTTCCCCAGTTCTCGATGTTGTCCGCCGACGGGTCAACCGACGCGATGTGCACCTCCTCCTCATCATCGTCCGAGCATGCCGTCATGGTGAACGCCACGCATGCGGCAAGTGCCGTGAGTGATAGTAACTTCTTGTTCATTGCTGTTTTGTTTGTTTTTGTGTTATGTGCTTGTTACCTATTTACGAAAGAACCACCCCACATACGCCACTCCAATAGAGATCTCATTCTCATGATGATACTCCGACGACCCAAACGGCGAGTCCGTGCCAATCCTCCTCGACGAGGCGTCAGCCTTGACCACAAGGTTCGGCAACGCGTACCAATTGACTCCCGCCACCCACTTCGACACCTGACACCTCACATCCACCGTCGCATTATCATCCGCCTCCTCCTGTGGATTGAAGTACTCATAACGCACGAACGGATACAACACAGGCCCACGCTCCCGATAGAATATATTCCTCAAGTTCGCACCAACCTCCACGCCATACGCCATGCCACTCCTCGCCACAGCACGCTCCGCACCATGATGATAGCTCGACTTGTTCGACAACGTTACATTCGCAATAGCCGCCGCATTCTCCAAACTCCCCCTGATATAGTTCGCACGTGCCGTGACATACGGGTTACGATACTGCGCGTCGAACGACCACAACACCAACCCCGCACCATCCACCTTGCTATATTTATATGGCTTATCCGCATTCTCCGTGACATCATGGCAGTAATACACCGACGCACCAACCCTCAAACCACGCACACCACCATAGTTCAGCCTCACGTAATAACCAGGCGACTTGAAGTTGTCCACCTCAAATAACCCCTGCTTACCACTACCCACCCAATTATCTCGCCCAAAACCATCCGGATTGAGCCCCGCCACAACCATCGCCTCATAATCAAACTGCGCACTCCCACCACCAAACGCCCCAAAGAACCCAACACCCGTCTCATGCCAAGTCGACGGTATAATCGTCGTCTCACCCTCAGGACGAACCGTCCCAAAGAAGTTCACCGGCTCATGATGCGCATTGGTCAACCCCAACCCCACTATCTGATGACCCACCCTCACATTAAAACCCCTCACTATATATCGCGTGATGTGCAACTGCTCAAGTGCCACCTCTCCACCCATCTCCGTCTCCGTCTCATACTCGCCATTCTCCGTGTTCTCCAACTCCTGCTCCGAACCTACACCTCCCGCCTCAAACTCTATCTCCATCCCAAGATTCCACCTCTCATTAAACCTGTAATCCGCCGCTATAACCGCTCGTGGCATGGCTATCGTCCGCCGCTCGTCCGAATTATCCTTACCCCCATAAAAACGGTTGCGCCCATAATTCAAAAACGACGCCACCATCTCTCCATATCCTCCCACCCTGAACTTGCCGTACGACTCATGGTCATCCAACACCTCCTCACCCTGGCTCCCCCCTCGCTCCAACCGTGTAGCCCCAGTCCTCGCGTCAGTATCAAGACGCCCCTCTTCCACCTGTGCCACAATCGGCATGCCTACCGCCACCAATACCATGGCGCACACTGCCCGTAGCACAATCTCTTTACTCATCATCGTTGTCGTAATCTGGTTATTTAGACTTATTGTAATTCCAGATGCAAATTTAGACTTGTTCTCAATCACGATTAATACTCAAAAATGACTGTTTTTACCCCACCCTACCCCACCCCACCTCCCACGCCACCTAACCACCCCACACTAACCCACTTCCACCAACTCCTACCTACATCCTACCAACCTCCTATCAACCTCCTACAAAACTCCTACAAAACTCCTACCCAGAAGCATAAATGAAGCATCCCTGAAGCATCCCAGAAGCATCAACCCACAAAAACCCACCCCAAAAACATCCCACAACCCACTAACCCCCACCACATTACAACCCCAAACCACACACAAAAAAACCAGGGCGCAGCCACTCTCACGAATAGCCACGCCCCAGGAGCCTCTAACTTGGCTGCCAGCTGACAGTCTACCTACTTTATAGTAACAATCTTCACCACATCACCCGCACGCACCACATACACCCCACCTGCAAGCCCCTCAACACGCGACGTGACTCCCGCATACACCACACGCCCCGACACGTCCCACACCGACACCCCCACCATATCCACCGCGTCAATCACCACCGCCGACCCACAAGCACGTATCCGCACATCACCTTCCACCTCACTCTCCACAAGCGCATTAGGACTCTCCGCCTCATAACCCACCGAATACCCCACCACAACGTTCGTCACAGACCGCGAGAACGTCAACCTGCCCGCATTATACGCCGCAACCATCGCGCTGACCACCTCACTCATCGTTCGAGTCCCATCATTCACCGTAGTCGCATTGCTGAACGTCAACATCAACTCACCATTCCGATAAAACGTCACCGTCCCATCCGGATTATAGCTGACCGTGACGTAATAAGTCCCATCAAGGAACAGCTGATACGCCCCCTTACCCTCATCACTCATCACGCTCCGCGCCGCATCCGACGCCACAGCATTATGCTCATAGAAATGCGACCCGTCATAATCCACCACCGACAAATGCAAATACAACTTGTCCGACACCGACGACGCCACAACATCCCAGTCACTCGCCACATTGCTCACCAAGAAACTGAACGACACTCCCGTGCTCTCACTCACACCCGACAACGGCGCACCCTGGTTCATGAAGACGCTCGACCCATACTCTCCAAGCACATTCCCATCCTCCACCGGCAACGTCTCCACAAGCTCTGCCGGAGTATAATCCACTCCATATCCCACCACAACATTGCTCACCGAGCTGTCAAACGTCAACTTGTTGCTCTTATAATAGTCAATGACCGCCTCGACAACATCCGACGGCTTCTGCGTAGTAGCACCAGACGCCGTATAACCAGCAACGCAAGTGTCATCAAACGTCAGCATCAACACGCCGTCCCGGTAATAACCGATGCTCCCATCCGCATTGAAACTTACCGTCACGAAATACGTCCCATTAAGGAACAACTGCCACGGGTCTTTGCCCTCACTGGTCTTCGCAGCCTTAGCCGCAGTGCTGGCTATCGCATCGCCCTCATAGTAGTCAGTGCCAATATAATGCAACACCGACAAATACATCCTGTAATTGTTGTCACTCGAATGCAAAATAGTCGTCCAGTCACTCGTCAAGCCCCCCACAAGAAAGCTAACCGACAACCCCGTCTCCTCCGACACAAGCACCGCAGGCTCCGTCCCAAACGTCGTACCATCGGCGTAATGCGCAAGTATGGCGTTACGATTAAGAGGCAATATAGCGTCAAGCGACTTCGCCACCTTGACCGTCTTGCTCACCTCTGTGCTAACACTCCCGCACGTCAAAGTCGCCTTCAACGTCACAACACCGTCCTCCGCCGTGGCAGGCACACTGCCATCATTCATCAGCAATGTCTCGTCCGACGAGCTATACGCCACGGCAACACCATCCACCGCCGTCGGCAACGTCACCACCTCTCCCGCAAACACCAACGTCGGCAACTCCTCCGCAAGATCATGAGCCGCCTGAGCTATCGCCACATCATCACCAAAGGTCTGACCCGCGCCCGCCTTCTTATACCCCCACAACGACTTGTCCACACCATCCACCGCCGTGAAGCACAACGCCTCAACATTCGTCCCCTCCAAATACTGCCTCAAAAAACGCCCCTCATAACTCTCCGTAGTCGACCCCACCTTGATCGAGATATTTATCACAGGCTCACTCGCCGATGCACTCCACGTACCACTATACGCCCCCGACACCGTCCCGTCAGCACCAAGCGTTATCTCCTCCTCCTGCGCGCAAACAAGGTTCTTATAATCCGTGCCATTGCCATGACGTATGATCCCCCACGACCCCGCTACCTCCTCACCATCCACTGCCCCCGTCATAGCCGCCTCACCACGATACTCAAACGGAGCGCACATTATCCGACCACCCGACGTCGTGAACAACTCATGCACACGCACCTGATGCCCCTCAGTGCCGTCATCAAACCGTGTATGATACACAAGCCACATCCGGTCCCCATCCACCACAGCACTGTTATGCCCCTGTGCCACATAACCATAATCCATGAATCCCCAACGATAATAACTCATAAGGCGTGTGCCTACACTACGGTTCACCTGACCAGCATTCGCCGACCCATACTCACCACTGCTGGAATACCGCGCGTCATCCCCCGATATGTCAGTATATGGCCCCGTGACACTCTCCGACGAGAACACACGCATATTATACCCCCCCGCGGCAGCAAGCCCGCCATACGTCACGAATAGCCAATACCGCCCATCATGATACTCCACGTAGCTCGCCTCACCCGACACATGGTTGCCACCAGCTATCTTAATCCCCTGATACGCGTCAGATATCGCATACTTTATTTTCGTCGCACTCCAAGTCGCATTATCATCCTCCCGCTTATAAACTGTCGCATACGTATACGTCTTGTCTCGCAATCCCGTCGCCCCGTCCAATCGCATGATATACAGGCCACCAAACCACGAGCCATACGTCATCCACAAATTCCCCTCCTCGTCATAAAACACGCACGGGTCTATGGCGTTCATGCCGTATGTGCGGTTACTGGTACTGTTGCGACACCAGTAATAACGGTTCGACGTGTCCTCGCCAGATTTCAGCACATCCCACATGTCCGTCTTGCTCTCATTCTTGCTCGACAACCCAAACGAGTACACCACAGTCCCCACACGCGTCCAATCACCCGTAAGGCTCTCCGCCGTGAGCATCACTATCGACGAGTAATAGTTGTCCCCATTGACACTCATATACATGCACCACTTCCCCATCTCCTCATTCCATATCACGTCCGGAGCCCACAAATTGCCACTCACGTCATACGAGCTGTTCCCCAGCGCCGACCACGCCGCATCCTCAGCGAATATCGTAGCATAGTCCGTGCTAATGTTATTCTCAAACGTCTCCCAGTCCACAAGGTCATAACTCTTAGCCCAAGCCCTGTGCGACCCAAACACGCAATACACCTTCTTGCTCCCCGACGTCTCAACGCCAGTCACCTTACCATCCGTCCCCTCATACCCTATCACGACACTCGGGTCATGAACAGTGACGTGCCCAGGCGTCGCACCGTCATACGTAGCATTATACTTGGCCAAGACCTCGGCCTCCGTAAGCACCGTCTGCCCCGTCATCACCACCGACGACGACAACAGCAGCACCATCCCTAATAGTTGTTTAATGTTTGCCATTATGTGGTATATTTATTTCACATCACAAACATACTTTAGGCTCACCCCATGCATGTGTAAAATAATGTTTATTTGGTGGACTATCAGCTATTAAGTCTTACTTTTACACCCGACAACCATAACATCCACTAAGGTGAAGACACGACTGGAAAGGATTATGTCCTCCGACGACCCCCTCTTCCTCGACACTGAAAGGCTCATCGAAGACGCCTTCCCCGACTCCGAACGACGCTCCCTACAAGAGCAGCGACAACTCACCGACCACAACCCTCACTTCCACCCTCACGCCATCCTCCACGACGGTCACCTATGCGGTCTCGCCAACACCTGGCACTTCAACGGCGTACGCTACATCGAGCACCTCGCCATAGCCCCCTCACAACGCGCTCACGGCATAGCCTCCGACGTGCTCTCTATCCTCAAAGCTCAAGGCGACCCCATAATCCTCGAAGTCGAACCACCCACCACCAACGAAGCCCAACACCGCATACTCTTCTACCAGCACAACGGCTTCCACCTCCTCTCCAACCACTACCAACAACCCTACCACGACACACAAGGCCACAACCACTCCCTCCCCATGAACCTCATGGCCTACGGCGACATACCCGACCTCCCACAAATCATCAACCTCATAAAGTCAGTTTAATTCACTTACCATGAAGCACATAGCACTCCTACTCCCACTCATCCTCTCCCTCACCTCATGCGCCAACGCCAACGACCCCGCCAACCCCTACTCCGGCAAAACATTCTCCGTCCTCGGCGACTCCTACTCCACCTTCATCGACGCCGTATCCCCCGACACCAACTACGTCTGGTACACCCCGCAAGAACTCGAACACAACTGCACCGACGTCAACGATGTCTCACAAATATGGTGGCACATCCTCGCCAACAACCTCCACATGACACTCCTCCAAAACAACTCCTTCTCCGGCTCCACCATCTCCTACCACGGCTACGACAACGCCGACTACTCCGACCGCTCCTTCATCACCCGCGCCCCCAACCTCCCCGCCTCCGACGTCATCCTCATCTTTGGCGGCACCAACGACAGCTGGTCCGGCGCACCTGCCGGCACCTACGACTACCAATCCTTCCCCACCGACAGCCTCTACACCTTCCGCCCCGCCATGGCACTCCTCCTCAAACAACTCAAAGAACTACAACCCAACGCCGAAATCTTCACCATCATCAACTCCGAACTCCGCAACGACATAACCGAATCCATCATGGCCATATCCGACCACTACGGCGCCCACTTCATCAACCTCTACGACATCAACAAACAATGCGGACACCCCACCCGCGCCGGACAAGCCGCCATAGCACGCGAAGTCGCCGCCTACCTCCTCCACTAACCTCCCGTTGTACAGACGATGTCCACATCGTCTCTACGCCGAAGGCGTGCTAACCCACAGTCGAAAATAAACACCCGTAACGCTGGCATGTAGAGACGTCCGCCCACATCCCCTCTACGCCGTAAGGCGTATGTAAAGACGTTGCCTGGAACGTCTCACCCCCCGCCGCAACCCCCAGTTGTACAGACGATGCTCCCTGTATGCTCCATGCATGCTCCAACGATGCTCCAACGATGCTCCCAGGATGCATGCCAGATGCTCCGCGCTCCGATTTCGTTTCCTCGTCAAACAACAAATATTTCCCGCGACGCTTATTTCCCGCCAAAACCACACCCATCCTCCAAATTTCCGCCCATCTTCCACCTCCCGCATCGCCCATTTTTCAGTCGTGAGTGTGACGAATACCCCCACCCCGCATTTCCTTCACTTATCAACAAATACAGCCCTCATTCCTATTCCCCGCCTTCCCAGCAAGCCTACGGCACGCTCCAACAGCGCCGCCGCAATTCACCATGACTAATGTCATGAAGTTAGACGAGCCAATCATGCCGACAAACACTGCGCTGCCCAATCCAGTTATGACCCAAATCCGCTACAACGTCACAAGAATTTAGCCTCATGCTCTCATGTTTAACATCATTTAATACCCCCCCCTTAAATTCTTAATACATTTGCACGTCGCCCTCGCTCACTTCTTGGCGATGTAGGTAATTCGATACATAAATCAATAAACGAGCAATCTGCTGCAAACATATACGTCGTCAGAGAAATAGCGAGCACACAGAGGCTTCATCAGTTAGTTTGTTGCCTAACTCAGTAATCCGAACAATTTGAACATCAAGCACAAATGAACGACCTGATATTGGGAATAACGACTGTCGGTGGCCTTCTTCTTCAGCAAAGATTGACTCATTGCGACAACAAGAGCGTAAGCAATGTGCAACTCTCCATCCCCAACTACCAACGCCCCTCTCTTCGTGTTCAATTACACTGACTACAAATTGTGGAGGAAGTACGCAGATG
>CAZPPW010000041.1:0-17903 GCA_964588595.1 uncultured Marinilabiliaceae bacterium | reverse complement strand
TTTTGAACGTGATGATAACATGCATACTTCAAAGGCCTGCCAATTGAAAATCCTTAAAGACGGGAGAATAACAAATCCACCAAAGGGGTTCTTTGACCAGATTGATATAGACATGCGCACTATCATGGGATTTTAGATGAAACTATCAGTATGGGAGAGAATGTTATTGCGTTAATGTTTCCGGAATATAAGGACGCTGGCAACCCGGGCACTTCAAAAGTCTGGGTTACCGAAGAGCTGTATGATGACGAGACGATAGGTGAGCAAATCAAACAAACCGGGATATTTGTCGATTTCTTTAAAGATGAAAGCTGCAGAATGATTTACGATGCAAAGAATGTTAAGGCATATCTCTACGTGGCCAATACGCTTCCGGAATGTTATCCATCAAGAGCACGACAACTGAGAACCATTCTTAAAGGTGTCGAGAACTGGCGAGAGAATCGTAAATCGACAGAAGATAAGGAATATATCGTTCACCATGAAACTATTAAGGACGATATTCGCACTGAGATAGCAGAAAGAGAGCTTGCGAACTTTGCAGATTCGTTTCTTATTGCTTCAACTGTGGTGGATAGAGATGGGGAAAAATGGAATTTGAGAATCAATGACACTTCTGTTTCGGTCGAAGCACTACGAATGTTCATACCACAAGTATTCGATTGGCTTTCCGAACATCATAAGCCACGTAGGGTATATGAATGGAATGAAAAGCATGGTGAAAATGGCAAGTTTGCTCATTCGGATAACAAAGGTGATGAAGTATCCGTGTTGCTATGCTCCAAATCGCATGCCGCCGAAATGCTGAATGGAGCTATTGGCGAACCGATGTATGACTGTTTGTATTGCTTCGATGCCGAATATGGCAAATACATGGAATACAAAGCTGGCTGCAAGTATGGGAACCTTCCTTGTGATGCCAAAGAACGAACATACCATTCTTATCACATTGACGATGAACATCAGATACCAAACCGTGTGATGAAAAAGATAAAAATCCTTCAAGATCAAATTGAATCAACTTGAAACTCATCAATCACATTCTGAAACTTCTCGGCTTTACAGTCTTCCAAAACGATGATTTTGGTCAAGAGACACCCCTAAAGGGGGTTCTTGGACATGTTGGGGGTGGTTTTGACCTTTTGGCACGCCTGTGGCGTAGAGGGGATGGGGACATCGTCTGTGCAACTGTAGGTGCGACCGGGGTTGTGGGAGAATTTGTGGGGGAGGGGTTGAATATATGAGAAAGATTGCTAATTTTGCGATGAGTTGATGACACCGAAGGTCTGTCGGTGAGCTCCTTGCTCCGAACTGATTGTTTGCCTTGTTGCTGACGAGGTTTATTAGGTGCCTCATTAGGATGAGGGCGAGCCGCAAAGGGCGATAAGAGAGTCCGTTTCCTAATTAGATTCCGCATCCCCTCATTATGGATATAATTCCTTATTCATATCTCCCCATTCTGGATATATGCACGTACTGAAGGTATCAGGGTGGATGTATCGGGTTCAGGATCTCCAAATTCTGGATATATGCACGCACTGAAGGTATCGGGGTGGATGTATCGGGGAGGATGGTGAGGTTTTGCGATTGTCATTGAAGTATAGAATAAACATATTATAGATTTCAGAGGCGAGGCGTGCGGGCGAAGAGGAGCGCGCATGCTGATTCCTGCGATGGAAAGCGGTGGGATGCGCCTTTTATATTAGCCCCAATGTATAGCACAGAAGAACTGTCGACTTATCTACTTCCACGGTTGCGCGAGATTGCGAAAGAGCTTGGCATAAGGCGTGTGGAACAGTACAAGAAAAAAGAGCTACTCGGGATTATAATCGAAACGCAAGGCGGGTCGAAGGAGACGCCAGTGGAGAGCGCGGCTGAAGGGTCGGAGTTGCCACAGGAGTCGGAGTCAGCGGGGAGCGGTGTTGAGGCCACGAAGGAGGGTCTGAGCGCGGAGGAGAAGGAGGACTTGATAGCCAAGGCGTTCAGCAAGTTCAAGCAGTCGGAGCCTGCGCCGGCGGTGGATCCGAGCGTGCCGCGCAAGCCACGGCAGAGGGTTCAGGTGACGACGTACACGACGAAGAACGCGAAGGACTGGAATAAGGCAGACGCGGACAGTGTGTCGCGGCGCAGCATAGATGATCCGAATGAGGAGTATGGTGCGTCGACGGTGAAGGAAGAGGGGGAGCAGATGCAGTCGTTGGCAGACAAGTTGGCGTTCTCGGGACAGAGTGGGGTGTTTAATGACTATCAGGAGCGTGGAGGGAGCGTGGAGGGAGCTCAGGCGCAGGGAGAGGGGATGCAGGAAGAGGAGGAGCAGATATTGGATCAGCCACAGGGTGGTCAGAGGTATGGTTATAACCGTCAGGACCCACGGTTCCGCCCGACATATAATTTTGACAATGTGATATCGGCGCAGGGGGTGCTGGAGCTTATGCCAGACGGGTATGGTTTTTTGCGGTCGTCGGACTACAATTACCTGACGTCGCCTGACGACATATACGTGACGCAGAACCTTATCAGGATGTATGGTTTGCGGACGGGCGACACGGTGATGGGTTATGTGAGGACGCCACGTGAGGGAGAGAAGTTTTTCCCGTTGGTGAAGATAGACACGATAAACGGGAAGCGTCCGGAGCAGATACGCGACCGGCAGTTGTTTGAGAACCTGACGCCGATATTTCCTAATGAGAAGTTCAAGCTATCGGTGGGTAGCAGGGCGAACATCAGCACACGTCTTGTGGATCTATTTGCCCCGATAGGCAAGGGGCAGCGCGGTCTTATCGTGGCGCAGCCTAAGGTGGGCAAGACGGTGCTGCTGAAGGACATAGCGAACGCGATAGCAGACAACCATCCGGAGGTGTATTTGATAATCTTGCTTATAGACGAGCGTCCGGAGGAGGTGACGGACATGCAGCGGTCGGTTAACGCAGAGGTTATAGCCTCGACGTTTGACGAGCCGGCGGACAGGCATGTGAAGGTGGCGAACATAGTGCTGGAGAAGGCGAAGCGGATGGTGGAGTGCGGTCATGACGTGATGATCTTGCTGGACTCGATAACTCGCTTGGCTCGGGCGTATAACACGGTGGCGCCGGCATCGGGCAAGGTGTTGACGGGAGGTGTTGACGCGAACGCGTTGCAGAAGCCGAAACGATTCTTTGGTGCGGCACGTAATATAGAGAACGGAGGGTCGTTGACGATTGTGGCTACGGCGTTGACGGAGACGGGTTCGAAGATGGATGACGTGATTTTTGAGGAGTTCAAGGGCACGGGCAACATGGAGTTGCAGCTTGACCGCAAGTTGGCGAACAAGCGCATCTTCCCGGCGATAGATGTCAACGCGTCGAGCACGAGGCGAGACGACTTGCTACAGGATCGCGAGACGCTGAACAGGATGTGGGTGCTGCGGAACAAGGGCATAGCGGACATGACTCCTGTGGAGGTCATGACGAAACTTGTGGACATGATGAGCAAGACTCGGAACAATGCGGAGTTTCTTGCGACATTGAATTCATAGACGTAAGTGTAACGGACTCAACTCTGAGAAAATGTTAGATCTATTCAGCACAGACAGCCCACAGGCTATGGGCTTTGTGAAGGTGGCGGCGGCAACGCCAGTCACGGTGGTAGGCAACTGCCAGCGCAATGCGGAGCAGATAATAGAGATGATGCGTCGTGCGGCGGATGATGGCGTGGGTATTGTGGCGTTTCCGGAGTTGAGTTTGACGGGCTATACGGCGGGGGACTTGTTGCAGCAGCCGTTTGTGCTGCATGAGGCGGAGTTGGCTTTGGGGAACATCTTGAGCATGACGAGCACTGTGCCGATAGTAGCTGTGGTGGGTATGCCTGTTGGTGTGTCGGGGCGGTTGTATAACTGCGCAGTGGTGATAGAGGAGGGGGAGGTTAAGGGTGTGGTGCCGAAGAGTTATTTGCCGACGTACGGTGAGTTTTATGAGGGGAGGTGGTTCACGTCGGGGGCAGGTGTGGAGTCGAGGATAATAACTCTTGCGAAGTGCAGGGTGCCGTTTGGCGCGGGGATGTTGTTTGAGAGCATGGACAGGCGGGTGAAGTTTGGGGTGGAGATATGTGAGGATTTGTGGGCTCCGGTGCCGCCATCGACATATATGGCGTTGCAGGGGGCTCAGATTATCATCAACATATCGGCGTCGAACGACTATGTGGCGAAGAACGCGTATCGGCGTGACTTGGTGAGGATGCAGAGCGCGAAGACGATAGGTGGTTATGTGTACACGTCGTCGGGCATAGGGGAGAGCACTACGGACATGGTGTTTGGTGGAGCTACGTTTGTGGCGGAGAATGGGACGATGATAGCCGAGGGTGAGAGGTTTGGGCAGGAGGCGCATTATATTGTGGCTGACATTGACGTGGAGCGACTTGACTCGCTGAGGATGCGGACGTCGACATATTACTCGGCGGATGCGGAGAGGCATGTGGGCGGCGTTGTGGTGTTGTCGTCGTTGCGCGGGGAGCTTAGTGAGGAGAATTTGACGCGGCGATTTGAGCGAATGCCTTTTGTGCCGTCGGATGAGGGGCATAGGGCTGAGAATTGCGCTGAGGTGTTCAACATACAGACGAACGGGTTGGCGCAGCGGATGCGGGCGAGCCATGCTAAGAAGGCCATTATAGGCGTGTCGGGAGGGTTGGATTCGACATTGGCGTTGCTTGTGGCGGCGAAGACGATGGACTTGATGGGTAGGCCACGGAGGGACGTGGTGGGGATCACGATGCCTGGGTTTGGCACTACACAGCGCACGCATGGGAACGCGGTGGGGTTGATGGAGGCGATAGGGGTGACGATAGAGGAGATAGACATCACGGCGTCGTGCAGGCAGCACTTGAAGGACATAGGGGTGAGCGAGGAGGATCGGAGCGTGACGTATGAGAACGCGCAGGCCAGGGAGCGGACGCAGATATTGATGGACTATGCGAACAAGGTTGGGGGATTGGTGGTAGGGACTGGGGACTTGTCGGAGTTGGCGTTGGGATGGGCGACGTATTGTGGGGACCAGATGTCGATGTATGGTGTTAACGCGGGGATACCTAAGACACTTGTGAGATATGTGGTGAAATACGTGGCGGACACGGCGATGTCGGACAAGCCACGGCATTACTTGAAAGATATATTGGACACTCCGATCAGTCCGGAGCTGTTGCCGGCTGATGAGAATGGGGATATAAACCAGAAGACGGAGGATTTGGTGGGGCCATACGAGCTGCATGACTTTTTCTTGTATTACGTGCTACGTTTTGGATTTGGTCCGGAGCGTGTGATGCTGATGGCGAGCAAGGCGTTTGAGGGTGTGTATGCTCGTCCGGTCATCAAGAAGTGGCTTACGACCTTCATGCGGCGTTTTTTTGCTCAGCAGTTTAAGCGGTCGTGCATGCCGGACGGTCCTAAGGTTGGTGCGGTGTCGCTATCGCCGAGGGGAGACTGGCGTATGCCGAGTGACGCTACGGCGGAGATGTGGCTGAACGTGTTGGAGGAGTTGTAGGGGGATGAAGGGGAAGTTGTATATGGTCCCGACATATCTTGCCGAGACCGGTCGCGGGGTGGCGTTTCCGGAAGGCAATGTGGAGGTGATACGCCGGACGCGGCACTACGTGGTGGAGAATGAGCGCACGGCGCGGAGGTTTCTGAAGAGCATAGACAGGGATATAGACATCGACTCGCTCACGATGAGTGAGTTGAGTGAGCATAGCGTGGGCGTGGACGTGGGGAAGATGCTTGAATATGCGGAGCGCGGGGAGGATGTGGCGATGGTGAGTGAGGCGGGATGTCCTGGCGTGGCTGACCCTGGGGCGGATTTGGCGGCGGAGGCACATAGGCGTGGTATAGAGGTGGTGCCGCTGGTGGGGCCGTCGAGCATCATCATGGGATTGATGGCGTCGGGGCTTAACGGGCAGAATTTCGCCTTTGCGGGCTATCTGCCGATAGGAGGGGAGTTGGGGAAGACGTTGAAGAAGATGGAGGAGCGGAGCGCGCGGGAGCGTCAGACGCAGATATTCATTGAGGCGCCGTATAGGAACGACAAGATGCTCGGGACGTTGCTTGCCACATTGCGTGGCGAGACGCGGTTGTGCGTGGCGCGGGATATTATGGGAGGGGAGGAGTATATAGTGACGCGGAGCGTTGGCGAGTGGAGGAAGGTGGAGCTACCAGCGTTGCATAAGCGTCCGACGGTGTTTCTTTTCTTGGCACAATAGATGGAGAACCAATATATAGAGATTAAGAATGCGCGGGTAAACAATCTGAAGGGTATAGACTTGAAGATACCGCGCGGGAAGGTGATAGTGGTGACGGGCGTGAGCGGCTCGGGAAAGTCGTCGTTGGCGTTTGACACGTTGTATGCTGAGGGTCAGCGGAGGTATGTGGAGAGTTTGAACTCGTATGCGCGACAGTTTTTGGGCAGGAATTCGAAGCCTGAGGTGGACAGCATCACGGGCATACCGCCGGCGATAGCGATAGAGCAGAAGGTGAACACGCGGAACCCGCGGTCGACGGTAGGGACGTCGACTGAGGTGTATGACTATTTGAAGTTGCTGTATGCGCGTGTGGGTCGGACATATTCGCCGGTTAGTGGTGTTGAGGTGAAGCATGACACGGTGACGGACGTGGTGGACTATGCGTTGGGGATGCCAGACGGGGCGGTGGAGTTGATCATGGCGCCGATGAAGGTGGACAGCATGGCGCACGTGTTGGAGCAGTTGAAGGTGCAGGGATTCAGTCGGTTGGAGCATAATGGGGAGATATTGAAGTTCAGCATGATAGACGTGAAGGAGGCGAAGTCGACTGAGGGGTATAACTTGATAATAGACCGTTTGCAGGTGAGCCATAGTGAGGACATGCCGACGCGGTTGGCGGAGTCGGTTGGTACGGCTATGCATGAGGGTGGTGAGAGTTGCATAGTGAGGACGACGTTGCCGGACGGTAGGGTTGAGGAGCGGGAGTTCTCGTCGCGTTTTGAGGCGGACGGGATGACGTTCAATGAGCCGAGCGAGATGATGTTCACGTTTAACAGTCCGGCTGGGGCGTGCGCACGTTGTGAGGGGTTTGGGAAAGTTGTAGGCATAGACCCTGATTTGGTGATACCGAACAAGAATGCGTCGGTGGTGAGTGACGCTGTGGCGTGCTGGGTGGGGCCGACTATGGGGAAGTGGAAGACGGCGTTTTGCAGGTCGGCGCCGACGTATGGGTTTAACATATTCAGGGCGTATGGTGAGTTGACGGAGGAGGAGAGGAAGTTGCTGTGGGATGGCAATGAGTTTATAGACGGTATAAACGACTTCTTCCGGTATATCACGACGCACCAGTATAAGATACAGTTCAGGACGCTCTTGGCGCGGTTCAGGGGTAAGACGATATGCCCGGAGTGCGGGGGGACGCGGTTGAAGGGTGAGGCGTTGTATGTGAAGGTTGGGGGAAAGAATATAGCTGAGTTGTGCCAGATGCCGATAAGCAAGTTGAAGGTGTGGGCTGACGGGTTGGAGCTTGACGCACATGACCAGAAGGTGGCGCAGCGGATATTGACGGAGATACGTCAGCGTTTGGACTTTCTTGTGGCGGTGGGTCTGGACTATTTGACGTTGGACAGGCCGTCGGCGACGTTGTCGGGCGGGGAGAGCCAGAGGATAAACATAGCGACGTCGCTGGGCAGCAGTCTTGTGGGGTCGCTGTATATACTTGATGAGCCGAGCATTGGGTTACATTCGGCGGACACGGAGAAGCTGATAGCTGTGCTGAGGAAGTTGCAGCGGCTGGGTAACACGGTTGTGGTGGTGGAGCATGATGAGGACATCATACGGTCGGCGGATGATATTATAGACATAGGGCCAGCGGCTGGCAGGCTTGGGGGCGAGGTGGTGTTTGCGGGGACATACGAGGAATTGTTGGCGAACACGGAGAGCTTGACGGCGAAATATCTGACGGGGAGGATGAGGATAGAGGTGCCACGGAGCCGGCGGAGTTGGAACTACGCGATAGAGGTTAAGGGAGCGAACGTGAACAACCTGAAGGATGTGAGCGCGACGTTCCCGCTGAACACGCTGACGGTGGTTACGGGAGTGAGCGGTTCGGGAAAGTCGTCGTTGGTGACGCAGGTGCTGTATCCGGAGTTGCGGGAGTTGACGAACGACATGCCGTCGTATAGTCCTAAGGCGTATAAGCATTTGCGTGGAGCGATGGGGGAGGTTATGCGAGTGGAGTTTGTGGACCAGAACCCGATAGGGAAGAGCACTCGATCGAATCCCGTGACATACGTCAAGGCGTACGAGGAGATAAGGAGGTTGATGAGCGTGCAGTCGTTGGCGTTGGATTGCGGGTTTACGGCGGCGCACTTCTCGTTTAACGCACCGGGAGGGCGATGCGAGGTGTGCCAGGGAGAGGGTAAGATCAAGATAGAGATGCAGTTCATGGCGGACGTTGTTATAGAGTGCGACCAGTGTCATGGGCGGCGGTTCAAGGATGAGATATTGGAGGTGCGGTATAAGGGGAAGAACATATATGACATACTGGAGATGACGGTGAACCAGGCGATAGAGTTTTTTGGGCAGGAGCAGAATCGGCTATGCAAGAAGATAGTGGAGCGGTTGAAGCCGTTGCAGGATGTGGGGATAGGGTATATAAAGTTGGGTCAGTCGAGCAGCACGTTGTCGGGCGGGGAGAATCAGAGGGTTAAGTTGGCGTCGTATATAGGGGAGAGCAATCAGCCGCGGACGATGTTCATATTTGACGAGCCGACGACGGGGTTGCATTTTCATGATATAAGCAAGCTGCTTGACGCGTTTAGGGCGTTGATAGCACGTGGGCATTCGTTGGTTGTGATAGAGCATAATATGGACGTGATAAAGTGCGCGGACTGGGTGGTGGACCTTGGGCCTGAGGGAGGAGAAGGAGGTGGTCGGGTTGTGTGCGAGGGAACGCCGGAGGAAGTGGCTCGTTGTGAGGCGTCGAAGACGGGACAGTTTTTGCGCAGGTATTTGGGGGAGGGTAAGGCATGAAGAGGAGTGAGGGTTTGTATGAGGCGATCACGGCGTCGCTTGGGGAGTTGGCGACCGGGGCGACGTATGAGTGCATTTGCCAGGATCAGGATAATGAGTTGCATTTGCCGTCGTCGGAGCGGTTGGGTGAGATAGTGCGTTTGTGCAGGGAGGTGATATTTCCTGGTTTTTTTGCGCAGAAGCCGGTGCATCAGTCGAGTTTGGCGTATTATCAGGGGGTGTGCATTGAGGAGTTGGCGCATCGGTTGCGTAGGGAGGTGTATGCGGGATTGTGCTTGAAGGGTCAGGGTGATTGTGGGTTTAGCCATGAGGAGGCGCGGGTGAGAGCTGACGTGATGACGGAGGCGTTTGTGCGTTGGTTGCCTCGGCTGAGGACGTTGCTTGTGGGTGATGTGGACGCGATATATAGCGGAGACCCTGCGGCGCATGACAGGGCGGAGGTGATATTGGCTTATCCGGCGGTGAGGGCTATTTCGGGGTATAGGGTAGCGCACAGGCTGTATGAGATAGGGGTGCCGTTGATACCTCGGATAATCACGGAGATAGCGCATAGCGAGACTGGGATAGACATAAACCCTGAGGCGCGGATTGGGGAGCGGTTTGCGATAGATCATGGTACGGGGATAGTGATAGGTGCGACGAGCATCATAGGGGACAGGGTGAAGATATATCAGGGGGTGACGTTGGGTGCGGTGAGCCATCCAGACGCTGATGAGGATGCTGTGCGGGATGCTCCGAGGCATCCGATAATAGGGGATGACGTGGTGATATACGCTCAGGCGACGATATTGGGGCGGGTGCATATTGGGGATGGGGCGGTGATAGGTGGGAATGTGTGGTTGACGAGTGATGTGCCCGGGGGTATGCGGGTGGAGCAGCGTGGTTGTGAGATCTCGATGGAGCGTCATGATGGTATATGACCAATTCGCCCGAGGAAAGCACCATTTTGGAGTAAAATTTACTTGTGTGGGGGTGCTTTCTGAAGAATTTTTAATATATTCGCTGTGCGAAAAGTGGATATGTGCGAAAAGGCGTTCGATATGGAAAGATGGATGGCTGAGAAGCGCAAGGGCGATGTGCTTTTGGAGCACGTCGGTGAGTTCACTTGGGGTTATATAGACTCTGTTTTGCCAGAGGTGGAGCGGAGGTTGGCGGAGAATGTGGAGAGGGATTTTGTGAGGAAGCGCGCGTTTCATATATTCGTGGAGTGCGCGCAGAATTTGTATCACCATGTGGAGGAGGACAAGGAAGTTGCTGCTCGATATGGTGTGGGGAAGCTGGGCGTGATTGTGATGAGCAAGGAGGGGGAGAGGTGCAGGATCAGTACGGGTAATTTTGTGAGGGAGGATAGGGAGGAGGAGCTGCAGGAGCAGATAGACCGGATCAACTCGTTGTCGGAGGATGGGCTCAAGGAGCTATATCGTACGGCGATGTGCACGAATGAGTTTTCGCAGAAGGGCGGTGCTGGTTTGGGCATGATAGACATGGCGAGGAAGAGCGGTAATAAGCTTGGCTGCGGGTTTTTTGACGTTGCGGGGATACCGGGTATGCGGTTTTTCTCGTTTGACGTTGTGATAGGAAAATAGGATACAAACTAAGCAAAATATATTAGCCAAATAAGAGGATGGAAACTATAACACTGCAAGAAAGCCCCAAGACCCCATATATCTTGATGGATCCGGATAAGGGATTGATAGAGATCAAGGGGCGCTCGATACCCGAGAATTCGGTGGAGTTCTATCGTTCGGTGAACAACTGGTTGAACGAGTACGCTCAGGGCGAGATGCGTCCGACGAAGGTTCGGTTTCAGCTTGAGTATTTCAACACGAGCAGTTCGAAGTGCATACTTGACATATTCAAGAAGCTGGAGTCGATGTATAGGAAGGGATGGGATGTTAGCATTTCGTGGTGCTATGATGAGGATGATGAGGACATGTATGAGTCGGGCGAGGATTATCAGTCGATCTTGTCGTGCCCGATATCGTTGGAGAAGATAAGCGGGGGCTTGTAGGGGGGAGGCGAGTTGTAGGATTGGAACGTATTGAATATTAAATGAAGAACTCCTTGGATCGTGCGGCGATGGGCTGACGCGGAGGGGAAATGTTGCGTGATATGGCGACAGTGAAGTGTATCGTAGTTGATGATGATATGTTCTCGACTAAGATCATGACTGGATTTGTGGACAGGACTAAGGATATGACCTTGGTGGGGTGCTTCACGAACGCTGTGGAGGCGATAAATTTTCTTTCGGGGGTTGAGGGTAATGGGGTGAATTTGATATTCTTGGATATTGAGATGCCGGAGATGAACGGAATAGAGTTCATGAAGGCAGTGGACATGTCGGGGAAGGAGGTTGTGATATATTCGTCGCAGGAGAAGTATGCGATGGAGTCGTATGAGTATGATGTGTGCGACTATTTGCTGAAGCCTGTGAGGTATGTGCGTTTCATGAAGGCGGTGGGTAAGGCACGGAAGGCGATAAGCAGTCGTGAGGGTTTTGAGGATGATGTGGATGGGGACGGTGAGACGATATATTTGAGGGATAATAAGGGGGCGTTGCACAAGGTGCGGTTTGAGGACATAGCGTTGGTTGAGACGATGGAGAATTACGTCCAGGTGTGCACTACGCGTCAGAAGATATTGGTTCACACGACGATGCGCGAGATGATGGAGAGGATGCCGGAGCGGTATATAGTGAAGGCTCACCGGTCGTATGCTGTTGGGTTGCGTCATGTGTGCAATTTGGACAGGGAGCGTTGCGTGGTGGAGGTTGGCACGGAGAAGGTGACGGTGGCGGTGAGCAGGACGTTTATAGGTGAGTTGCGTAAGCGTTTGGACGCTATGGTGAATGACCCGGATGGCGGGGAGCTATGCGCGGTGTCGTAGGTGGGATATTGGCGGTTTTGTGGTTGTGGTGTGCGGTGGGGGTGTGCGCGAGCGGTCAGGAGGTTAGGCGGGAGCGTGGGAGCCGGTTTATAGTGAGCGTGGGTGATGAGATGCCGCGGATGAGTTTTGTGACGTCGGAGGGGGACAGTATAGATTCGGATTTTTTGCTTGGTCGGGTTGTGGTGATAGATTTTTGCGCGTCGTGGTGCCCGTTTAGTCCGTCGCAGATGTGGTATCATGAGCGTGTGTTGATGGAGAGGTATAGGGATGTGGCGGATTTCATGATGTATGTGGTTTGTGAGGATGAGGGCGAGGGTCGTGCGGCTTTCGCGGGGATAGTTCGTGAGGAGGGTATAACGATACCTGTGGTGTATGATGAGGGGGAGCGGTTGTATGGGTTGTTCATGACGCCTCGGGGGAGTGTGACGAGGACGGTTGTGGTGGGACCGGATGGGAGGATAGCGCATTTGGAGGATGGTCATACACGTGGGGGTTTGCGTAGGATACGGCGGTGTGTGAGAGGATTGGTACGTGGGATGGGGGAATGAACGGTGATAATTAGTAAATTCGCGTTCGTTTGAAGGTGTGATAGTGATGGAGCTTGAGATGGTAAGGTACGTCAGTGCGCTGATAGAGGGTATCTCTGTTGGCTTTGTGGCGTCTGTGCCGTTGGGTCCTATTGGGGTGTTGTGCATACAGCGGACGTTGACTATGGGCAGGCGTTCGGGTTTTGCGAGTGGTTGTGGCGCGGCGTCGTCGGATTTTCTGTATGCTGTGGTGGCGGGATTCAGTGTGTCGATGGTTACGGATTTTGTGCAGGCTCATAGGTCGGCGTTGTTCGTGGCAGGTGCGGCGGTGTTGATATTTTTGGGGGTTCGGATGATGTTGTCGAAGCCACATTTGCAGATGCGGAGGAGGAGTTTTGTGGGAGGTCCGCGGAAGTTGAGTGGTTTGTGGCAGGATTTCGTGTCGACGTTTTTCTTGACGGTGACTAATCCGTTGGCGTTGTTCGTGTTCATGGGCGCGTTTTCGTTGATTGGGGTACATGAGACGTCGTGGGAGAGGTTTTTGGTGGTGGGTGGTGTGTTGGTGGGTGCGATGTGTTGGTGGTTTGTGTTGACGTTGCTGGTGGGGATGTTCAGGCGGTTGTTGACGTTGCGTAGGATATTGTATGTGACTCGTATAGCTGGGGCGATAATTGTGGGGTTGGTTGTGGTGACGGGTATTGTGGAGTTGATAGAGCATGTGAGGGGGTAGGTTGGAGGCTGTTCGGTGGGGAGTTTTTGGAGTTTTTGGGGAGTTTGGGTAGGGGAATGGGGTGTGTTTGGGGGTGTTTCAGGGGGGTGGCAGGTGGGTAGCATGTAGCTCCCTTCTTGCTCCCAAGTGGCTCGTTTGGGTATTTTGGAGTATTTGTTGGGTTCGTGTGGGTGTGTGGGGAGTGACTGTTCGTAAAGAAAGTAGTATGTCAAGTGAGATTAGAATTGTTCGTATAGATACTCGTCATGGGTATTTTGAGTCGTCGTTGTCGTTGTTGAACTCGTCGTTCGTGTCGGATGAGCGTCGTGAGGAGGAGGAGTTGCGGGTGTTGGTGGACGGAGGGTCGATATTTTCGTTTAATGTGGTGGAGTGTGGAGGGGAGCGTGTGGGGTTGATTACGACGTGGAATTTCGGGAAGTTCATATACGTGGAGCATTTTGCGGTTGAGGCGTCGATGCGGAATCGTGGTGTGGGTTGTAGGGTGTTGGGGATGTTGAGGGAGATGTCGGGGTTGCCTGTGTTGGTTGAGGTGGAGCCTGAGGGGTCGTCGGTTGAGGCTGGTCGTCGTATACGTTTTTATCAGCGTGCGGGTTTTGAGGCTTGGACAACGCCGTATATACAGCCACCGTATGGTCGTGGTAAGAGTGCGGTTCCGATGTTGTTGATGGCTAATGGGATTGAGGAGACGTTGGAGAATTCTCAGATAGTGAAGGCGTTGTTGTATAAGCATGTGTATAAGGTAAAGAGTGTTGATTTTCCGCATGTTTTTTAAAGGATTTATCACCGTGAGGATTTAGATATGTTCATTATCTTTGCGTAGGACAATTCGGTCTGCGTGGTGTGTGCCCCCAACCATGCGCAGATCAACACAATAGACATCAATGAAAGAAATGAGCAAGAAGCAGAATGCCGTCCAGAAGGATAGGCGGGAGATGATTGAGTATATCAATCTCCAACTCTCAGCTCTCGGTCAGCCAGTGTTCCAAGACAACGAGGAGAGCGAGGTCAAACTTGCGAATGACAGGTTCATGGATTTGACTAAGGACCTCGTGGACAGTTATCGAGAGAAGACGAGGTTGCTTGGTCAGCATCTCTGCCCAGTGGACAAGCGAATACAGGACTTTATCGACGACTATCTTAAGGATGTCAAGAGTCCTGACCAGTGCAAGCTTCCGACGGAGACGCTGATATTGAGTCAGAAGGGGCTTGCGCGGGAGTTGAGTTTGCCACCTGACTCGAACTCATTCTTTGGTAAGTACGTCTCGACATACCGTGTCAAGCAGGGCATCCTCAATAACCCGCTTAATGACAAGCGCACCACTAAGGGTACGTTCCACGTGGCTGAGGGTGGTCTGCCGATACCAGTAGACAAGAAGGCGGTGCCTAAGGTTGCTTTCGCGCGTATGCTTGAGGTGGCGTTGCATCCTACGGGGGAAATCAATTTGTTGCCGTTCACGTCGAATCAGCCGGAGAAGGCGCATACTATGGTTTCGTTGCTCGTGCGTCCTATCGTCGTGCCGGAGGTGCCGGGTGTCATGACGAGGCGTAGTATGGAGGTGCATCTCTTCGCTCCTGGTAGTCTTGTCAGCTCACTTGATTTCGTTGAGACGGTATTTGGTAATGCAGGTGATCCGACGTTCCCTAATAATGATGCTGCTCTCGATATTGACCATTGGACGGGTCATACGGGATGTATCATTTTTGCCCCACAGCTTCTCCAGCTCAAGAAGAAGGATCTCGGCCTGCCACATTATGACCAGGCTACGGAGCGTCAACGTTCGGAGGGTATGTGTTGGCGTGATGAGAGTGAGCTGTATAACGATGGCGGGTCGTTCAAGATCACCGCACGTGATGCACGTGGTGTGGTGGTGACGCTTATTGCCGACAACTATTTCGGCTACGCTAAGAAAGAGATTAAGACAGAGATAAACTACTCGGCCAACCTCTTCGGTCTGGCAGAGGAGGAGCATGCTGGTGGCGCAATAGCATTCTCGAGGTCTATAATGTCGGACGACATCATAGGTGAGTTGTATTCGCAGAAGCAAGACGGGTTGTACACGTTCGAGGAGGCCATGTCGCTCTTGGGAGACCGCGTCAATATACATTCTGACGGGTATGCTGTTGACAAGAAGTATCCGCAAGTGATATATATTCCTGAGAACGCCGACATACACATTGACAAGACCATAATCTCGTGGATGCACAATGGTCAAGAGAAGACGTTGCCTCTGAGTCCTGAGAAGGTGTATATCCACCCATCGGGCAACAAATTCCAGCTTGCCAAGCATCCGCAGCAACCTCTATGGCGAATCATTAATACATCGCCCGAGGGTATCCTCTGCCATAAGCCATGCACTGTGTCGGGTGGTGGCAAGAGTGAGATATCGAAGTCGATGCAGAACGCCATCATCTATGGACCGTTCAACATTGTCAACCTCGAAGAGGATTTTCGCAAGGCAGACGAGATTATCAACCACGACTATACCAACCGGTGGAAACACGTGGAGCCGGATGCTAAACCCAGTCGCACATTCCTCAGCAACAAGAGAGCGCTCGGATCGGCAGTCAAGCTTCTCACGCCTTCGGAGATGTATAGCGATGAGTATAACGACTGGTTGCGTAGCATACCGGAGCATATCCGTTCGCTCGTACTATTTGTGAAGCGTCTCTATCGCAATGAGAGCGAGAAGGGCAATTGGAAAGACTACATGAGCGTTCAGATTATCAATGGACGTCAGGGTACGACCCTCATGTATAAGAACAAGCAGGTCATCGGTACGTATGTGCGCATAGGCTTCAATCCTGAGGGTAACTGGCTGTTGCATAAATTGCGCTCTGACTTTGTGCCGAGCCTCAAGATACAGGTAGAGGACGACATCACGGCATCTGTCACAGTACCTGCGTCAGACGTACGCAACCTCAATTCGCAGTTTAAGAATCCCAGTGTCAAACTTGTAGAGAACTGTGAGTTGCGACTCTTCCAGCGTCCTGACGAGGCCATACACCGCGGTTATGATCACGAGGCTGAGGCGGACATGTGCAAACCTAACTCGTTTCTCACGAACTATGAGCCTCTCACACGCAAAGACGCCATAGCTCTCAAGGACGATGCCATCAACTTCGACCTTTACACGCAACCTGTCAAGGATCTTGTCAATGACTTCCTCGAGGGTGACGATGAATACTTTGTCGTGCCAAGCCACCCACGTATTGTACGTGGCTTACCAACGAAGAACCCACGTTATCTCCAGTTCAACAAGAACTCTGTGGAGAATGTCAGCACGTATGTGGCTGAGGTGGGAGTACGTCTACATCGCAAGATTGTGAGCAATGAGCCTGTTGTCAATGTGGTCAATGCCGTCATGCCTGGTCGTCGCAATAATCCTGCTGACCCCAAGAGTGGCATACGTCCTCTGAGCGTCTACAACCCCATTCATTATCAGGAGTTGCCAGAACTCTTCATGGACTTTACTTGTTCACTCACGGGCAAGTCGCCCTCCACCACGGGCGCAGGTAGTGAAGGTGCACTCACCAAGGCGCCGTTCAACATGCTCAGCACCACGACGGATCTCAACAATGCGCTTCTCTGTTTCATCCTCACTGGATATCAGGGTTTCACCACTGCGGCAGGTTATATTGGCAACACACGCTTCGACCACGACATCTCTATCCTCATCCCAGAGATTTGGGCACGACTTGTCCCCGAGGATCGTGATGCCGACCTCCTCATCAAGAACGGTTGCTTCGATAAACTTGAGGACTTCGAGTATAACGGCCAGAAGGTACTTGCCAGTCGTCTGGGCTACCGCATCAACGAGAATTTCGCCTTCCGTTGCATGAATCGACTCTTCGATGAACCACTCGCCGTGTTCGACGAAAAGATGCTCAAGCCTGAACTTCAAGGCATGGAGCAGTTCGTAGATGGCATCAACAACATTGTCGAGGCGCAACGTAAGGTAGCTCTCAAGTACTTTGAGGAGGGCAGCGTCGAGGCAGCCATACCACCTCTTAAAGCCATCATCTACATCATGGCCTACGGTGAGTATGATGGCAAGACTATCGACGACCCAGAGATTCGCAAGATGTTCACGCGCGACTACGTCCTTGCCAGCGACTGGTATAAGGAACGTCTCGTAATCAAGCAGCAGCGCGACATACAGCTCGCTCAACGTCAACTTGACTACATCACCGCCTTCCGCAATAGGCCAGAGAATGCCAACTGCATCAATGACATGCGCATCGACTACAAGATCGCCAAACTCAAAGAGCGGTTGCGCTTCCTCAACTCCGACGACTACCTCAAGTCGCTCGTAGGCACCATCGGTGCTGACCCACTATTCAAGTAGATCAATATCCCAATATCAGCGGAGAGTCTCTTCATTTGGAGGCTCTCCTTTTTTTATTTCACTATGCAAAATATCCTCCTTGTCGCTGCTATTGAGCAAGAGATGCCTAAGGTCAGCGACTCCCCTACCCTACACTTTGACCAACTCATAACAAAAGTCGGCAAAGTACAAGCCGCAGTGACATTAGCAAAGCATCTTTCGCTATATGACAATCAGGTAGACGCCATTCTCAATGTCGGCACTGCTGGTGCCAAGCCTGACACGAATCTACATGTGGGCGACATAGTGGTCTGTTCTTCCTTCGAGGATAGGGACATGAAGCCACTTGCCAAATACGGCACTATATTCAAAGCCACTCCTGACTCACATGGCATTCCACTCTTCGAAACCATGAAGCGC
>CAZPPW010000040.1:0-18218 GCA_964588595.1 uncultured Marinilabiliaceae bacterium | reverse complement strand
GTGTCAGCCCTAATTTCTTGGCGTCTCAAAAAGTTTTAGCGGACAGCAATAATTTCCAAAGAATAAGAATAGTCGTAGAATCCAGACCAGTCAACCACATCCCCACTAAGCGTAAGCGTCTTAGTAGATACCACTCTGGGCAGAGGTGACAGTGACCGCCATAAACACAGCCATCACCAACGCACCAAATCGTCGTAAAAATCTATGCAACATAAGATTTGTGTTAGTTATACATTAATTCATCAACCTCGCCAGCAGTGTGTAGCGGCGATGCACAAATGTATTAAGAATTTAGGGGGGGGTAATTAAATAATGTTAAACTTGTAATTAGAAGCCAATTTCTCCTGCGGTTTCATTGAATTTCACCTCCTAATCCACCAGCAACACTCCTCCCTACCACCAAACAATCGCACCCACACTCAACAGCAAAGACATCGCCCTAAACCTCTCGCCACATTTTCCCCTCCCACTATGCACAAAAAAAGAGGGGAGAAAACTCTCCCCTCCATATATCGAGAAACGAAAAACCGTTTATTCTGCCTTCACCTCAGCCTTAGCCTCCTCAGTATCTTCAGCAACAGGTGCCTCAGCTTTCTTAGAACGGCTACGACGGGTGCGCTTCTTCTCGTCAGTTTTCTTAGGAGCAACGAGCATATTAGCGTTATAATCCACGAGCTCTATAAAGCACATGTCGGCAGCGTCACCTACGCGAGAACCCGTCTTAAGGATACGAGTGTAACCGCCTGGACGCTCTGCCACCTTTCCAGCGACCTCAGTGAAAAGCTCCTTGACGGCATACTTGTTCTGGAGGTAGCTGAAGACGAGACGCTGTGCATTGCGAGCAGCATCGACTGTAGTGAGGTTCTTGGTCTTGTTGATGAGCGGCTCAACATAGACACGCAAAGCCTTAGCCTTGGCAACAGTCGTCGTTATCCTCTTGTGGAGGATGAGCGAGCAAGCCATGTTGGAGAGCATAGCTTTACGATGGGCGCTCTTTCGACCAAGATGGTTGAATTTCTTATTATGTCTCATCGTAATTATTCTTTATCAAGTTTATACTTTGAGGTGTCCATGCCAAAGTTGAGCTTCAAGTTGGCAAGCAGGTCGTCAAGCTCAGTCAGAGACTTCTTACCAAAGTTGCGGAACTTCAGCAAGTCATTCCTGTGATATGTGACCAATTCACCAAGTGTCTCCACTTCGGCAGCCTTCAGACAGTTCAGCGCACGGACAGACAAATCCATCTCGTTCAACCTTGTCTTCAGAAGTTGCCTCATCCGCAATACCTCCTCGTCAAATTCATCACTGCCTGTCTTCTCATTCTCGTCAACCGTTATCTTCTCGTCAGAGAACAGCTGGAAATGATGTATCAGAATCTTAGCAGCCTCCTTCAGCGCATCCTTAGGCTGAATAGAACCATCAGTGGTAATCTCAATCACGAGCTTCTCGTAATCGGTCTTCTGCTGCACGCGATAGTTCTCCACGGAATACTTCACGTTGACGATTGGAGTGTAAATCGAGTCAATAGCGATTGTATCGACTTCCTGACCCTCTTCCTCATTCTCGTCAGAACGCACGTAACCGCGCCCCTTATTGACGTTAAAAGTCATGTTGAACTTGACATCCTCATTGAGGTTGCAAATCAAGAGGTCTGGGTTGAGAACCTCAAAATTGTGCATCACCTTGTTGAAGTCGCCCGCCTTAATCTGGTTCTGACCAGTTATGCGCAGGTTGACGGTCTCAGACTCGTCTCCTATACGGCGGAAACGCACTTGCTTCAAGTTGAGGATTATCTGGGTGACATCATCAATGACACCCGGGATGGTAGCGAACTCGTGTTGGACACCTTCAATCTTTATTGAGGTGATAGCGTAACCTTCGAGCGAGTTGATTAAAATTCTTCTTAAGGCATTTCCAATGGTAATGCCATAACCTGGTTCAAGAGGACGGAATTCGAAACGACCGAACTTCTCGTCGTTCTCGAGCATTATGACTTTTTCTGGTTTTTGGAAAGCTAATATTGCCATAAGAATAATTTTATTTAGAGTACAGGTCGACGATCAACTGTTCCTTGATGTTCTCGGGTATATCAGCCCTCTCCGGAAGGTTGAGGAAAGTGCCTGAGAGCGTGTTAGCATCCCATTGCAACCATGAATAGCGCGATGCGCTATTAGTAGCAAGAGAGTCAGTGACAACCTGAAGCGATTTGCTCTTCTCGCGAACACCGACAACCATGCCAGGCTTAACGCGGAATGAAGGAATGTTGACAACGCTACCGTTAACTACGATGTGCTTGTGGCTTACAAGCTGACGTGCAGCAGCGCGAGTGGGAGCTATGCCAAGACGGTATACAACGTTGTCAAGACGAGACTCCAAAATAGCGAGAAGAACCTCGCCAGTGACACCTTTTGAACGCTTAGCATCAGCGTATGCGATGCGGAACTGACGCTCAAGGACACCATACGTGTACTTTGCCTTCTGCTTTTCCTTGAGCTGCTGGCCGTATTCAGAGAGTTTACCACGACGCCCCTGGCCATGTTGACCCGGAGGGAAGTTACGATGCTCGAAATACTTGTCTGGTCCGAAGATTGCCTCACCAAACTTGCGTGCAATCCTGGTTCTTGGGCCTGTGTACCTTGCCATTGCTTGTTTTTTGACTTGTCAATTTTGATTTTAAATGATGAATATGGCAGCCGCTAAGATTATAGAGATACAATCATAACCATTCATTATTCAAAATGCAAAATCAAAAACGTTTGAAATTGTTATGTTAGACTTTGCGCCTTTTAGGAGGACGGCAACCGTTGTGTGGCAACGGAGTAACGTCCACTATCTCAGACACCTCGATGTTAGATGCGTGGATCGCACGGATAGCTGCCTCACGGCCATTACCCGGACCCTTCACGTATACCTTGACCTTACGGAGACCGAGGTCGTAGGCTACCTTGGCACAGTCGGTGGCTGCTGTCTGTGCCGCATACGGGGTGTTCTTCTTGGAGCCCTTGAAGTTCATCTTACCAGCAGAAGACCAAGAAATCGTCTGACCCTGATTGTTGGTAAGCGTGATGATGATGTTATTGAACGAAGAGTGGATGTGAGCCTCACCTTGAGCCTCGACCTTGACCACCTTCTTCTTGAGTGCGCCTGTTTTCTTAGCCATAGGATCAATTATTTAGTAGCCTTTTTCTTGTTTGCGACAGTCTTCTTCTTGCCTTTACGTGTGCGCGCGTTATTCTTGGTAGACTGACCGCGAACTGGGAGACCGAGACGATGGCGTATGCCACGATAGCAACCGATATCCATCAGTCGCTTGATGTTGAGCTGCACCTCAGAGCGAAGCTCACCCTCGACCTTATAGTTGGCACCAATAATTTCGCGAACTGCCTGGATCTGTGCATCAGTCCAGTCGGTTACTTTTACACTACGATCGATCCCGGCCTTCTCGAGAATATCAACTGCTGTGCTCCGGCCAATACCGTAAATGTAAGTCAATGCGACCTCGCCAATCTTGTTGGATGGGACGTCGACTCCTGCGATTCTTGCCATAATTGATTAACCTTGACGTTGTTTAAGTTTAGGGTTCTTCTTGCAAATGACGTACAAGCGACCCTTGCGGCGGACAATCTTGCAGTCCGCAGTACGCTTTTTAATGGAAGTTCTAACTTTCATGAGTAAGTTATTTGTAGCGATATGAAATACGACCCTTCGTCAGGTCGTATGGAGAGATTTCAACCTTGACCTTGTCTCCTGGCAGAATCTTGATATAGTTCATGCGCATCTTACCAGATATATGGGCTGTGATGACATGACCATTTTCAAGCTCTACTCTGAACATTGCGTTCGACAAAGCCTCTTTGATAGTTCCGTCTTGCTCTATTGAGGACTGTTTGGGCATACGCTTACATTAATTCGGGCGCAAATGTAACACAATAAGTTGAAGAAGACAAATCCGAGCTGTCTAAAAAATCCTCCCCACCAAGCTCTACCTCAGCGGGGAGGCTCTTAACTTATTAGTGTAACGCAGGGCCGGCAGTCCGACCCATGATACGTCCAGATTTCATTAAACCGTCGTAATGCCTCATGAGCAAGTGGCTCTCAATTTGCTGGAGGGTGTCAAGCACGACACCCACAAGGATAAGGAGAGATGTCCCACCGTAGAACTGTGCGAATGATGCCTCTACACCTGCTATTGTGGCAAATGCAGGGAGAATTGCGACAATCGCAAGCATCACAGAGCCAGGCAAAGTGATGCGTGACATGATTGTATCAATATATTCAACAGTCTTCTTGCCAGGTTTGACACCAGGAATGTAACCATTGTTCTTCTTCATATCCTCTGCCATCTGCTGCGGGTTCATAATGAGAGCCGTATAGAAGTAGGTGAAGACAATGATAAGAAGAGCAAAGGTGAAATTGTACCAAAATCCTGTGAAGTCAGAGAATGTCGATACAAAACCTTGTGAACCTTCCTGATCTACAAAGCCCGCGAATGTTACGGGCAGGAACATGAGTGCCTGAGCGAAGATGATAGGCATGACGTTCGCAGCATTAATCTTCAAAGGAATATACTGACGAACACCGCCGTACTGCTTGTTTCCCTCTATTCGCTTTGCATACTGCACCGGTATACGGCGTGTAGCCTGAACCAAAGCAATCGTGCCTACGAACACAAAGAAGAGCACTACAAACTCGATGAGTAGCATCACAAGACCACCTTCAGTATTGTTGACGGAAAGCTTATTAGCAAACTCAGCGACGAGAGAGTGAGGCAGACGCGCAATGATGCCGACCATAATGATGAGCGAAATACCGTTGCCTATTCCACGGTCAGTAATCTTCTCTCCAAGCCACATGACAAACATGGTGCCCGCTGTGAGGATTATAGTGCTTGCAACCGTGAAGAAGGCACGATCCATTGTGAATGCCTCAGGAGGTAGCTGGTAATAGAGGTTGGCGATATAAGCCGGCGCTTGAAGCAGGAGGATGCCGACAGTCAGCAGACGAGTAATCTGGTTGATTTTGTTACGTCCACTCTCACCATCTCTTTGAAGCCTCTGGAAATAAGGGATTACCATACCGAGGAGCTGGACCACGATCGACGCAGAAATATAAGGCATGATACCGAGACCGACGATCGAGGCGTTAGAAAAAGCACCGCCCGAGAACATATCGAGCAGACCCATTACACCGCCGCCTGTTTGCTTAGCGAGATCAGAATCGCTACCGAGAAAATCGGGGTCCACACCTGGGAGTACGACGAAGGAGCCCAATCGATAAACCAACAGGAATCCTAATGTTATTAGGATCCTGTTGCGGAGTTCATCGATTTTCCAGATGTTGCGAATGGTTTCGACCAGTTTCTTCATCTGTTACTAATTTTCAGCTGTCTCCGATTGCTTTTTGTTGGTAACCTTCTCAACAGAGCCACCAGCTGCCACGATAGCCTCTTCTGCCTTCTTGGAGAAAGCATGCGCCTTAACTGTCAACTTGGCCTTAAGCTCACCATCACCAAGAATCTTGATGAGGTCATTCTTAGATGCCATGCCAGCCTCACGGAGCGTCTGGATATTAATCTCCTGTGCACCCGTCTTGTCAGCGATAGCTTGCAGCGTGGAAATATTGATAGGCTTATATTCTACTCGGTTGGGGCACTTGAAGCCGAACTTAGGTAGACGGCGTTGGAGTGGCATCTGACCGCCCTCGAAGCCGAACTTTTGCTTGTAACCCGAGCGAGCCTTGGCACCTTTGTTTCCACGTGTGGACGTGCCGCCTCGACCTGAACCCTCGCCGCGTCCCAGACGTTTGTCATGACTGGTAGCGCCGAAAGCGGGTTTCAAATTGCTTAAATCCATGATGATAGATTAGTCAATTAATTGTTTACTGATTCAACCTTGACGAGGTGCTCGACACGTGCTATCATGCCGCGAACAGAAGGATTATCCTCCTTCACGACAGAATTGTAAAGCTTGTGGATGCCAAGAGACTTGAGAACCCTCCTCTGGTAAGCAGGCTTGTTGATGATGCTCCTGACCTGGGTTATCTTAATTTGTGCCATTAGTCTGAAGTTTTAGCCGTTGAACACTTTATCCATGGAGATTCCACGCTGCTGAGCAACAGTGTAGGCATCACGAAGCTCACCAAGAGCGAGGATAGTAGCCTTGACAAGGTTGTGAGGGTTGGAAGAACCCTTAGACTTTGCGAGGACATCTGTGACACCAACAGTCTCAAGGACAGCACGCATGGCACCGCCACAGGTGAGACCCGTACCCTTAGATGCAGGCTTCAGGAAAACCTTAGCACCACCAAATGTCATGTACTGCTCGTGAGGAAGAGTGCCATTCAAGATAGGCACTTTGATGAGGTTCTTCTTTGCAGCCTCAGTACCTTTGGAGATAGCTGCCGTAACCTCACTCGCCTTGCCAAGTCCCATACCGATGACGCCCTTACCGTCGCCTACTACCACGATAGCAGCGAAACTGAAAGCGCGACCACCCTTGGTGACCTTGGTAACACGGTTGATAGCTACCAGACGATCCTGAAGTTCAAGGTCGTTGGTGTTTCTTACTCTATTAAGTTTGTCTGCCATCGGAATTAGAAGATAAGACCGGCCTCGCGAGCAGCGTTGGCCAAAGATTCAACACGTCCGTGATAGAGGTATCCGTTGCGATCAAAAACGACCTTCGTGATACCAGCCTCGATGGCTGCAGCGCCGATGAGCTTGCCGACTGCTGCGGCTTGCTCGACCTTGTTCCCAGAAAAGTCAACGAGATTCTTTGAAGAACGCGCAACGAGAGTCTTACCCTCGAGGTCGTTGACAAGCTGAACGTAGATCTGCTTATTTGAGCGGAACACGGTCATGCGGGGACGCTCTGCCGTACCGCTGATCTTACCGCGTATGCGGGCTTTGATCTTATTGCGTCTTGCTATTTTAGAAAAAGCCATTGTCAGAAAGTTTAAGAGTTAGCCTTAGCAGACTTACCAGCCTTACGACGAATTTGCTCGCCAACGAACTTGATACCCTTGCCCTTGTATGGCTCCGGCATACGGAAGGAACGTATCTTAGCGCAGATCTGTCCAAGGAGCTGCTTGTCAGCACTCTCAAGAGTGATGATGGGATTGCTCTTACGATCCGTCACTGCCTCTACCTTAACCTCCTTAGGAAGTTGAAGGAAGATAGAATGAGAATAACCAAGCGCAAGCTCAAGAATGTTGTTCTGAGAAGTAGCACG
The DNA here is from genome assembly GCA_964588595.1 of uncultured Marinilabiliaceae bacterium. Classification (GTDB taxonomy): domain Bacteria; phylum Bacteroidota; class Bacteroidia; order Bacteroidales; family Marinilabiliaceae; genus W3P20-009. The sequence continues at coordinate 10,992 of CAZPPW010000040.1, read as the reverse complement.
ATAGCCGACACCTACAAGCTCAAGCTTCTTGGTGTAACCAGTGGAGACACCTATAACCATGTTGTTGACGAGGGCACGGTAAAGACCGTGGAGCGAGCGATGCTCCTTGTCGTCAGTTGCACGAGTGAAGTGAAGATGTCCGTCCTCAAGTTTAACAGAGATAGAGCTGTCTACCTTCTGCGAGAGTTCGCCCTTAGGGCCTTTGACAGTGATGACGTTGTCCTTGATATCTACATTAACTCCTGCGGGGATCGCAATAGGGAGTTTACCAATTCTTGACATTTCGTTATCCTCCTTGATTTAGTAGATGTAACAAAGGACTTCGCCACCGACCTTCTGTACACGAGCCTCTTTGTCCGTCATGACACCTTTAGAGGTGGAGACGACAGCAATACCGAGACCGTTGAGGACACGTGGCATGTCACGATAGCCTACATAGCTGCGAAGACCTGGGGTAGAAACCCTCTTGAGAGCCTTGATAGCTGAAACATTGCTCTTCGGATCATACTTGAGAGCAATCTTGATGAGACCTTGCTTGTCATCATCAATGAACTTGTAGTTAAGGATGTAACCCTTCTCGAAGAGAATCTTGGTTATACCTTTCTTCAAGTTTGAAGCAGGGATCTCAACGACCCTGTGCTTCGCCATGATGGCATTCCTGATGCGTGTCAGGAAGTCCGCTATGGGATCTGATACCATATAAAAAAGAAAGTTTAAATTAATCCTGAGATTGGTCAGGACAATATTTAATACTTAATGAATTGTTGCTACCAGCTGGCTTTCTTCACGCCGGGGATCAAACCCTGAGATGCGAGAATTCGGAAATCGATACGAGAGATACCGAACTGACGCATATAACCACGAGGGCGGCCAGAGATAAGACACCTGTTGTGGATACGCGTAGGGCAGGAGTTCTTTGGAAGCTCCTGGAGAGCCTCGTAGTTGCCCTCTGCCTTAAGTTGCTTACGCTTCTCAGCGTACTTGGCTACCATCTTGGCCCTTTTGCGCTCACGGGCCTTCATTGATTCTTTTGCCATACAGCTAAAGTGTGGAATTAATTGTTTTTCTGCTTGAAGGGGACACCAAAAGCCTTGAGAAGTGCAAAAGCCTCAGCATCTGACTTGGCAGTGGTCACAAAGGTAATATTCATACCTTGAATTTTAGCAACCGAGTCAAGATTTATTTCAGGGAAAATAATCTGCTCAGTGATACCAAGTGTGTAGTTGCCACGCCCGTCAAGCTTGCCCTGGACACCGTTGAAGTCACGGATGCGAGGAAGCGAGATGCGGATGAGCCTCTCAAGGAACTCATACATACGCTCATGACGCAGAGTCACCTTCACGCCGATAGGAGTGTCCTTACGAAGTTTGAAGCCTGCTATGTCCTTGCGCGACTTGGTCTCGATAGGTTGTTGACCAGTGATGAGAGCCATTTCCTTCTTGGCAATCTCGATGACCTTCTTGTCCTGGGTAGCCTCACCGAGGCCTTGGTTGAGGACGATCTTCTCAATCTTGGGGCATTGCATCACGGAGGTGTAGTTGAACTCCTTCATGAGCTGTGGGATGATCTGCTCCTTGTAGAACTTCCTGAGGGAAGGTTCGTATTTCTGCTCAGCCATTACTTAATCTCCTCGCCTGATTTTTTAGAGTATCTTACTGATTTGCCATCCTCGGACTTACGACGACCAATACGTGTTGCTGCGCCGGTCTTAGGATCCTTGACGTTAAGGTTGGAGATGTGAATAGGAGCCTCCTTCTTAACGATGCCGCCCTGAGGGTTGGCAGCAGAGGGCTTTGTAGCCTTGCTGACAATGTTAACACCCTCGACGATGGCACGGCTCTTCTTGGGGTCTACGGAGAGGACCTTACCTTCCTTGCCCTTGTCATCGCCAGCATTGACTATGACGATGTCGCCTTTTTTGATATGCAGTTTAGCCATTGTCTTTTAGAAAGATTAGATTACCTCTGGAGCGAGAGAGATGATTTTCATGTAACCATCGCGAAGCTCACGAGCCACGGGTCCGAAGATACGAGTACCACGAAGCTCATCGGCATTGTTGAGCAGAACGCAAGCGTTGTCATCAAACCTGATGTACGAGCCATCCTGACGACGAACCTCCTTACGAGTACGAACTATAACAGCCTTGCTGACAGTGCCTGGCTTGATGTCACTGGAAGGAATTGCGTCCTTAACTGTGACAACAATCTTGTCACCGATTGAGGCGTAGCGCTTGAATGAGCCACCAAGGACGTGTATGCAAAGGACCTCCTTTGCTCCGCTGTTGTCGGCAACAGCGAGTCTCGATTCTGTCTGTATCATTGTTACTTAGCCTTTTCAACGATTCTGACGAGACGCCATCTCTTAGTCTTTGAAAGAGGACGAGTCTCCATGATCTCGACGGTATCGCCGATGTGAGCCTCGTTGTTCTCGTCGTGGACGTGGAACTTCTTCGTCTTCTTGACGAACTTGCCGTAAAGCGGGTGCTGCTCACGGTCCTTGATGGCGACGACGATGGACTTTTGCATCTTGTCACTGAGGACGAGTCCGACGCGTACCTTTCTATGATTTCTTTCTTCCATCTTGGTTATTTTTCAGTATTGTTCTTCTCTGCAAGGATAGTGAGCAGACGAGCTATGTCCTTGCGTGTCTTCCTGATTTTCATCGGGTTCTCGAGAGGAGAGATGGCATGCTCAAGCTTCATCTTCTGGAGCTCAAGACGGAGCGCTGCGACCTTCTCTTCAATCTCTGAAACAGAGAGCGCCCTAATCTCAGATGCTTTCATTACTAAACGTTTGCGGATTCAACATAATCGCGACGGATGACGAGCTTCGTCTTGATCGGGAGCTTCTGCGCAGCGAGGCGAAGAGCCTCTTTAGCGACTTCAAGGGATACGCCCTCACACTCGATAAGCATCATGCCAGGCTTAACAGCTGCAACGAAGCCTGCAGGATCACCTTTACCTTTACCCATACGGACATCAGCTGGCTTACGGGTTATGGGCTTATCAGGGAAGATACGGATCCAAATCTGACCCTCACGCTGCATATAGCGCGTGACAGCGATACGAGCGGCTTCGATCTGGCGAGCCGTAATCCAGAGGGTTCCGAGTGACTTGATTCCGAACGAACCGAATGCAAGCTCAGTGCCGCGATGCGCAATGCCGTCATTCTTACGACGACCATCCTGCGGCCTTCTATATTTGACTCTCTTAGGTTGTAACATCTCGAATGATCAATTAGTGCTGCTGGTTGTTATTCCTTCTTCTTCTTGGTCCACGATCACCGCGGAAACCGTTATCACGCTCGCCAGCTGGCTTCTGCGCCTTGTCGATGATAGGAAGCGTAAGATCACGCTTGCCATAGACTTCGCCTCTGCAAATCCAAACCTTCACACCGATGACACCCATCTTTGTGTGAGCCTCAGCCTGACAGTAGTCGATGTCAGCACGGAAAGTATGAAGAGGAGTACGACCCTCCTTGAACATCTCATGGCGAGTCATTTCTGCGCCATTGAGACGGCCACAGACTTGAATCTTGATACCCTCGGCCTGGTTACGCTGTGCAGATGCAAGAGCAAGCTTGATAGCGCGACGGTAAGCCACACGGCCTTCAAGCTGACGTGCAATGTTGTTTGCAACAATCGTAGCGTCAAGATCAGGGCGCTTAACCTCGTAGATGTTAATTTGAATCTCCTTCTTGCCAGTAAGGTTTGCAAGCTCCTCCTTGAGCTTGTTCACTTCCTCACCATTCTTACCGATGATGAGACCAGGCTTTGCCGTGAAGATAGTGATCGTGACCATTTTGAGCGTGCGCTCAATGATGATACGAGAAAGGCTCGCCTTGGAGAGTCGCTCGTTGAGGTAGTTGCGGATCTTCTTGTCCTCGACGATCTTCTCACCGAAGTTCTTACCGCCATACCAAACGGAATCCCAGCCACGGGTAATACCGAGACGGTTGCTTATTGGATTAATCTTCTGTCCCATGACTTATTTTTCGTGGATTTCGGTTGGTTTGCTGTCAACGAAGATCGTGACATGGTTAGAGCGCTTGAGGATGCGGTGTGCGCGTCCTTGTGGCGCTGGACGGAGACGTTTCAGAATACGTGCTGAATCTACGAAAATAGTCTTAACGTAGAGGTTAGCCTCGTCAACGTTCTTGCCTTCGTTTTTCTGCTTCCAGTTGTCGATAGCCGAGAGGAGGAGCTTCTCAAGACGTCCCGAAGCATCCTGCTTGGAGAACTTGAGGATGCCGAGAGCATGGTTTACCTCCTTTCCGCGGATGAGGTCAGCAACGAGCTTCATCTTGCGGGGCGAAGTGGGGACGTTACGCAGGGAAGCGAAGTACTGGGTCTTCTTAGCCTCCTTGATGGCGTCCGCCATTATTCTTTTTCTTTTGCTCATTTTCTTTTAATGAAAAGGTGTGTTACTGGCGGAACTGTTACTTACGGTTGCCGCTGTGACCACGGAACGTACGTGTGAGTGCGAACTCACCGAGTTTGTGACCAACCATGTTCTCTGTGATGTAGACAGGGATGAACTTGTTGCCGTTATGCACAGCAACGGTGTGGCCGACAAAGTCCGGGGAGATCATAGAAGCCCTTGCCCATGTCTTCACGACTGACTTCTTGCCAGACTCGTTCATGGCGAGGATTTTCTTCTCGAGCTTGAGGTTGATGTACGGTCCTTTCTTTAAAGATCTGCTCATGATGGTTCTTAGTTAGGCAGTTACTTTTTGCGTCTCTCAATGATGTACTTGTTCGAGTTCTTCTTAGGAGCTCGAGTCTTGTAGCCCTTAGCGAGCAAGCCCTTGCGAGAGCGTGGGTGACCGCCAGAAGCGCGTCCTTCGCCACCACCCATCGGGTGATCGACAGGGTTCATGACTACGCCACGTACACGAGGACGACGACCGAGCCAGCGAGAGCGACCTGCCTTGCCAGACTTCTCGAGAGCATGGTCGGAGTTACCAACAGCACCGATGGAAGCTTTGCAAGTTACGAGGATGAGACGTGTCTCGCCAGAAGGCATCTTGATGACTGCGTAATTGCCATCACGTGCAGAAAGCTGAGCGAAAGTGCCGGCACTTCGAGCAATGATGCCACCCTGTCCAGGGCGGAGCTCAATGTTGTGGATGATAGTGCCGAGTGGAATTGCGGAGAGTGGGAGGGCGTTGCCGACCTCAGGAACTGCATCTGCACCAGATGAAACAGTCTGACCAACTTGGAGACCATTAGGTGCAAGGATGTAGCGCTTCTCTCCATCTTCGTAGACGAGCAGTGCGATACGAGCACTACGATTAGGATCGTACTGTATCGAATCAACAACTGCAGGTACACCGTCTTTATTTCTCTTGAAATCGATTACACGGTATTTCCTCTTGTGACCACCGCCAATGTAGCGCATGGTCATCTTGCCGGTGTTGTTACGACCGCCGGTCTTCTTGAGAGGACGCAGCAAAGATTTCTCTGGCTTGCTTGATGTAATCGTATCAAACGTGCCAATAACCTTATTTCTCTGCCCTGGTGTAACGGGCTTTAACTTCTTAACTGCCATTTGCTTTAGATGTTGCTGTAAAAGTCGATGGTGTTACCCTCTGCAAGCGTAACGATAGCCTTCTTGTACGAAGGAGTGCTGCCGGATATGACACCTGCTTTGGTGTAGCGGTTCCTCTTCTTCGCAGGAGCGATGAGAGTGTTGACCTTGACTACCTTGACATCGTAGAGCTGCTCAACAGCCCTCTTGATAAGAGGCTTGTCTGCGCTTTTAGCTACGATGAAACCGAATTTGTTAGAGCACTTCTCGGTGATCTTGGTCATTTTCTCAGTGACCAGGGGCTTGATGATGACGCCGAGGGTATCGGGCTGTGAATTGCCGAGACCGAGGTTCTTCTTAATATATCTTCTTCCCATTTGTTCTGGTCATTAATCGTTGTTAGACTCGAACTGCTTGAGGGCACTCTCGAATATGACAAGCGTCTTAGCCTTGAGGACACCGTATGTGTTGATGTCACATGCCGAGATGAGCTCAGTCTTCTGGAGATTGCGAGAGGCAAGGTAGATGTTCTTGTCAACACCTGGGAGGACAAGGAGCGAACGTGTGCCTTCAGCGATGTTGAGGTTCTTCTTGAAAGCTACATAATCCTTAGTCTTAGGAGTGTCGAAAGTGAAATCCTCAACAACAATGATGTTGTTCTCCTTAGCCTTGTATGAGAGAGCAGAAACTCGAGCGAGATCCCTAAGCTTCTTGTTGAGCTTGAAGGAGTAGTTACGAGGACGTGGACCAAATACTCGACCGCCACCCACGAACACCGGGGAGCGGAGAGCACCTGCACGAGCACCACCAGTGCCCTTCTGTTTCTTGATCTTACGGGTAGAGCCCTTCACTTCCGAACGCTCCTTGGCCTTGTGAGTGCCTTGGCGCTGGTTAGCGAGGTAGAGCTTGACGTCGAGGTAGATAGCGTGGTCGTTAGGCTCGACACCGAAAACAGATTCTGGAAGAGTGACAGTCCTGCCAGTCTCCTGACCTTCTTTGTTTAAAACCTTAAGTTCCATTTCTTCTACTGCTCAATGATTAGGTAAGAACCCTTGCAACCTGGGACAGAGCCCTTGACTACGAGGAGGTTGTTCTCTGGTATGACCTTGATGACCCTGAGGTTCTCGATCTTGACACGATCGCAACCCTTGTGACCAGCCATGCGCATTCCCTTGAACACGCGGGACGGGTAGGATGATGCACCAACAGAACCTGGAGCACGGAGACGGTCATCCTGACCGTGAGTGCTCTGGCCAACACCACCGAAGCCCCAGCGACCTACTACGCCCTGGAAGCCTTTACCCTTGGAGGTTCCGACAATGTCGACGAAAGTGTCCTCCTGGAAGATGTCAACGGTTACAGTGTCGCCAAGGTTGAGCTGCTTGTCAAATCCAGAGAACTCAACGAGCTTGCGCTGTGGGGCGATACCAGCCTTCTTGAAGTGGCCGAGCATAGGAGCAGTAGTGTGCTTCTCTTTCTTCTCGTCATAGGCCAGCTGTACGGCTTCATAGCCATCGGTCTCTATGCTTTTAATCTGAGAGACGAGGCATGGGCCAGCTTCGATAACAGTGCATGGGATAGATTTCCCCTCGGCACTGAAAACGGAAGTCATTCCGATTTTTTTTCCAATTAATCCTGGCATTGATAAAACTATTGTTTACAAACAATTAGTGGACAAAGTGTATTCACTACACCTTGATTTCAACTTCGACGCCGCTGGGCAATTCGAGCTTCATGAGGGCATCGATAGTCTTCGAGGTAGAGCTGTAGATGTCGATGAGCCTCTTGTAGGAGCAGAGTTGGAACTGCTCGCGCGACTTCTTGTTGACGAAAGTGGACCGCAAGATAGTAAAAATTCTCTTATCCGTGGGAAGGGGGATAGGACCGCTAACCACAGCATCAGTAGCCTTGACCGTCTTGACGATCTTCTCAGCAGACTTATCGACCAGGTTGTGATCGTAAGACTTGAGCTTGATTCTAATCTTCTGACTCATTATAGAATTAAGTTAATGTATTAGAGAAAGGGGGCGGGTCAAGAGTCATTGGCTGACCCGCCCCGAGATTTAAGTTTATTTAAGGAGCTCAGGATGACCCTTCACCTCCTTGAGAACCTCAGTCGCAAGATTCTTCGAGAGCTCTGCATACTCGAGGAACTCCATAGACTGGGTGGCACGACCAGAGGACATGGTGCGAAGGTCGGTGACATAGCCAAAGAGGTTAGCGAGAGGCACCTTAGCCTTGATGATACGCTGACCATTCTTCTCCTCCATACCTTCAATCTGACCACGGCGAGTGTTGAGGTCGCCGATAATGTTACCCATGTACTCCTCAGGAGTGAGCACCTCTACCTTCATGATAGGCTCAAGAAGGATAGGCTGTGCCTTTGCGCAAGCCTCCTTGAAGGCGCCACGAGCGGCAAGCTCAAACGAGAGAGCATCAGAGTCGACTGGGTGGAAAGAGCCATCAAGAAGAGTAACCTTGAGGTTCTCGACGATGTAACCTGCGAGAACACCATTCTTCATGGCATCCTGGAATCCCTTCTCAACAGCAGGGATGAATTCCTTAGGCACGTTACCACCCTTGACCTCGTTGATGAACTGGAGACCAGTCTTACCCTCATCGACAGGCTCAACACGGACGATGATATCAGCGAACTTACCACGACCACCAGTCTGCTTCTTGAAGACCTCACGATGCTCACAAGAACCCTTGATAGCCTCACGGTAAGAAACCTGGGGCTTACCCTGGTTGCACTCGACCTTGAACTCACGACGCAGACGGTCAAGGATGATATCAAGGTGGAGCTCGCCCATACCCTCGATGACAGTCTGACCTGTCTCCTCGTCAGTGTGGAAGCGGAACGTAGGATCCTCTTCAGCAAGCTTGAGAAGGGCGTTGGTGAGCTTGTCCATATCCTGAGTGCTCTTAGGCTCAACAGAGATACCAATCACAGGCTCCGGGAAGTCCATCGACTCAAGTGCGATAGGAGCATTCTCATCACAGAGGGTATCACCAGTCTTGATGTCCTTGAAGCCCACAGCAGCACCAATATCACCGGCCTCGATGCAATCGAGAGGTATCTGCTTGTTCGACTTCATCTGGTAAAGACGTGCGATACGCTCCTTCTTGTCCGTACGAGTATTGAGCACGTAAGAACCAGCGTCAATCTTACCAGAGTATACACGGATATATGCGAGACGACCAACAAACGGGTCGGTTGCAATCTTGAATGCGAGGGTAGACATCGGAGCGTCAACACTGTGCTCACGAGTCTCAGGCTCACCAGTGTGAGGATTAGTACCCTCAACAGGAGGAAGATCGGTCGGGCAAGGAAGAAGGGTGACGATAGCATCAAGAAGACGCTGCACACCCTTATTGCGGAACGAAGAACCACAAAGCACAGGGTTAAGCGTCTGTGCAATGGTGCCCTTACGAAGACCAGCGATAATCTCCTCCTCCGAAAGAGTCTCAGTCTCGAGGAACTTCTCCATGAGAGCCTCATCCTGACTTGCGACCTCCTCGAGCATCTTAGCGCGCCACTCCTCAGCCTCAGCCTTGAGAGACTCACGTATCTCACGATACTCGTATGTAGAACCGAGAACGTCATGGTCAGTCCAGACCATCTCCTTCATCTTGATGAGGTCTACAACACCCTCAAATGCGTCCTCTGCGCCAATAGGAATGACAATGGGCACAGGGTTAGCCTTCAAGACCTCACGAATCTGACGCACTACGTCGAAGAAGTTAGCGCCAGAACGATCCATCTTGTTGACAAATGCGATACGAGGCACATTGTAACGCGAAGCCTGATGCCATACAGTCTCAGACTGAGGCTGCACACCACCTACCGCACAGAAGAGGGCCACCGCACCGTCAAGAATACGAAGCGAACGCTCCACCTCGACAGTGAAGTCAACGTGACCCGGGGTGTCGATGATGTTGATCTTGTAGGTCTGGTTGTCATACTTCCAGTTAGCAGTAACAGCCGCAGACGTGATGGTGATACCACGCTCCTGCTCCTGGACCATCCAGTCCATTGTCGCAGCACCGTCGTGAACCTCACCGATCTTATGCGTGATACCAGTATAGAAGAGGATACGCTCGGTGGTTGTGGTCTTACCGGCGTCGATGTGGGCCATGATGCCGATGTTGCGAGTATATTTAAGGTCAGACATTGATTGCTTTATTAAAGGTTAGAAACGGAAGTGAGCAAATGCACGGTTGGCGTCTGCCATCTTATGCATATCCTCTTTGCGCTTGAATGCGCCACCCTCAAGATTATAGGCGGCGGCAATCTCGGCAGCCAGTTTCTCGGCCATAGAGTGACCACTGCGCTTGCGTGCGTAGATGATCATGTTCTTGATTGAGAGAGTAACCTTGCGCTCCGGACGTATCTCAGTAGGCACCTGGAATGTGGCGCCACCTACACGGCGACTCTTAACCTCCACGGTAGGAGTGATGTTCTCAAGTGCCTTCTTGAAGAACTCAAGAGGCTGCTTGCCCTCCTTCTCCGCCTTAGGCGCGATAGCGTCAATGGCATTGTAGAAGATGCCGAATGCTGTCGACTTCTTGCCGTCATACATCAGGTTGTTCACGAACTGGGTGACGAGAGTGTCGCCGAACTTAGGATCTGGGAGGAGGACTCTCTTCTTTGGCTTAGACTTGCGCATTGTTTTATCAGTCTGTTTATCAGCTTCTTTATCAGCTGTCAATTAGAGTTATGTCTTCAAACCGCTCGTTGGCCGTTTTACTCAACCGTAAGCAACAACTAATAAACAGAAGACTGGCTTGTTATTACTTTTCTCGAGTCTTTATCGTAGGACTCCGACTACTTATTTCTTCTTCGCCCCTGCTGCTGGCTTACCTGCCTTCGGACGCTTCGTGCCGTACTTAGAACGACGCTGATTACGACCATCGACACCAGACGCGTCAAGCGCACCACGCACAAGGTGATAACGCACACCAGGAAGATCCTTCACACGACCACCGCGCACCAGCACGATAGAGTGCTCCTGAAGATTATGACCCTCTCCCGGAATGTAAGCGTTGACCTCCTTGCTGTTCGTCAGGCGGACACGAGCCACCTTACGCATTGCAGAGTTAGGCTTCTTAGGCGTGGTGGTGTACACACGCACACAGACGCCTCGACGTTGTGGGCAAGAATCGAGGGCTGGCGACTTGCTGTTTGCCTTGATTGCCTCGCGACCCTTGCGGACGAGTTGTTGAATTGTTGGCATTTTCTCTTGTTAACCTTTAATAAATCAATTAGTTGCACCTAACCACGCACAGCACGTGCATAGCATGGGCACAATCTTTCGGGCGCAAAGTTAGTCGTTATGCGCGAATTATCAAACTAAAAGTATGAAGATTAATCATTTGCCTACCCCATCCCACCCCCCTCCCCCATCCCCAAACTCCTACCTACATCCTACCAACCTCCTATCAACCTCCTACAAAACTCCTAC
>CAZPPW010000039.1:0-18352 GCA_964588595.1 uncultured Marinilabiliaceae bacterium | reverse complement strand
AAGAGAAACACGGGCTTGGTGGAAGAGAAACACGGGCTTGGTGGAAGAGAAACACGGGCTTGGTGGAAGAGAAACCAAGTCTTATCAAGATATAAAACGCCGTCGTGATGACGGAATTTTCATCTGTTGTTGTCTATTGTTGATTAAAGCCTCGTGCCATATACGGCGCTGAGGCTTTAATTGTTTTCTGCGCTATCCATCTTGTCCATCGGGGTGCGGGGGTGACGGAACGAACGGGTGCAAGAAGTAGTTAGTGTTCAAAATCTTAATATAGTTACAATCATCGAATAGAAATGGAATACAATTTCGAGACAGTAGCCGAGCTGGACAAGTTTGTCGAGCAGATGAAGTCGTGTGGCATGCCATTGCCTGCCGACAAGGCCGAGGAATTGGCGGCCAAGCGCAAGGAACTCGTCATGAAAGAGGCGGCGAGCGCAAAGGAGGAGTCTGAGACGCCGCTCTTTAGTGCTATGAAGAAGCAAGCCAAGTACCCCTACACTCAGGAGTTCCTCGACTGCGTGACACATACAGTTGACAAGCTCATGGTCAACGAGAAGGACGACCCTCGCGCCACGGAGCCGGGATTGCTGCTCGGCCATATCCAGGCGGGCAAGACCAACACCTTCGAGCATATCATAGCCTTGGCGTTCGACAAGGGCATCGAGGTGGCGATAATCCTGACGAAGGGGACGAATACGTTGGCCACGCAGACATTGGAAAGGGCAAAGAGCGACTTCGGGTATGCCAAGGAGACGTGGAATAACGGCCAGCCTATGACGGTCTACGTGAACGACATCATGAAGATCAGGAGCGAGGGCGTGGCAACCAAGCAGTTGACCAACCAGACGAAGCGGCAGATTATAGTGTGCAAGAAAGAGACCAAGAATTTGCAGAGTCTCATAAAGTTGTACACGGTGAAGTCGCCGCGCTTGCAACAGGAGAAAACGCTGATTATTGACGATGAGGCGGACTTCGCAAGCAGAGTCTATAAGGGTTCGGGAGTGAATGTCGAGTTGGCCAAGCTGGCGGAGCTTATAGACCAGTTCCGCGGGATACCAGAGTATTGCCGCTACTTGCAGGTGACGGCCACGCCATATAGCCTTTATTTGCAGCCCAATGGTATGTTGTATAATACCGAAGGTGGTAAGTTGGGAGAGCCATTCCGCCCGAGGTTTACGGAGGTTGTGCCGGTGCATAGCGCATACGTGGGTGGCAAACAGTATTATGAGGATAGTGAGAATGAGGAGTCGATGTACAATCACCTCTTCATGCAAGTGGAACCGGATTGCGTTGAAGCGTTGGGCACTCCTAACAAGAGGTATCTGTCGTCGTCGTTTGAGTCGACAAATCTCCAGGGAATCGTGTGCGCCATCGTGGGTTACTTCATGGCTGGCGCAATACGTGAGATACAGCAGTTGGAGTTGAAGAATGAGGAGTATAGGTCGAGTTTCCTGATACACGTGGAGATAGCGAAGAAAAACCACGAGTGGCAGGTGAGTCTCATCAAGAAACTCATCAATGACATACGCGAGCATTTGCTTAGTGGAGAGAGGCATGAGTATTTGGATGGGATAGTGGAAGGCATGTATGACAGCTATGTGGAATCGCATGACAAAGGAGTGCGTGAGGGCAAGGTGAATGCCGAGTATAGGATGCCGTCGCTTGAGGAGACTATGGAGCAGGTGCGTGAGATTCTCGATGACGATGATTACGCCATCAGAGTAGTCAACTCAGATCATGAGGTGGAGAATATGCTTGACGATAAGGGTCAGTTGAAGTTGACTAACACGTTGAATATCTTTGTGGGTGGCAGCATTCTGGATCGTGGCATCACAATAGCTAACATGTTGTGCTTCTTCTATGGTCGCAACCCAAAGAAGTTCCAAATGGACACCGTCAATCAGCATTCACGTCACTTTGGCGCACGCAGCATGGTGGACATGTCCGTCACAAGGTTCTACACCACAGCGCGGATATATGGCGCCCTCAAGACCATGTATGAGATAGACAAGTACTTGCGCGCGTTGCTCTTGCACCACGATGAGAATGGCAACTCAGCTCCTCTGAACGCCGTCATAATCGGCAAAGGCGAGGGCATCAAGCCGTGTGCTTGTAACAAGATTAAACTGTCGGAGACGAAGGTGGTGAGCGGCGGCACACGCGTGTTGCCAGTAGGTTTCCAGACTGGTTCGGAGGCAGAGATAGGAGCAACTGTCAAGAAGATAGACGAGATATTGCAGCAGCAGCCCGGATTCTCGGTAGAGGAGCCATTCTTGATTAAGTTCGATGTGGCAGTCCAAATACTTGAGCTTATTGAGTCGACCTACGTCTTTGACGAGAAATGGGGTAACGGTGACATGACATGGAAGTCGTCAACCATGCTGCTGCCTATTGTGTATTGCTTTGATTTCCAAAGTGACCCGAGTGATAGGCGTGTATGGTGCCAGTATCGTGAGGGACGTAAGATGTCGAGAAAGAGGGCTGACGGCCGGTTCATCGACTCTCCTGAAGATGGCGATAGTGATTTGGCTCCGGCGAAGAAGTTGGCCGACACGCATCCTGTCCTGACCTTGCTAAGGCAGGAGGGTAAGGAAGAGCAAGGGTGGCGTGGCACGCCGTTCTATTGGCCTGCCTTGCTGATGCCCAATAAAATGCGCAACGCAATATTCGCACTTGACAATCAGAAGGTGCTGGAACCACGCAAGGAGGGCAGTGAGGAATGGAAGAAGATTGTGGCCAACATTCCCAAGTCGCAGATAATATTCCTCACTATCAAGTCGGAATATTTGCGCGAAATTTACCTCGGGGCTAAGCATGTGGAGGGTCGTGAGATAAAGAAGCATACGGCCAACAAGTACTTGCTAAAGGATGAGGTGACCGATGACTTCATTCTGGCCGATGGAGTCGACCCGTCAGCGATAACGGCAGGTTTCCGCACATTCAACGATGGTGTCTTCCCGTATGTGTTAAGGAAGTACCAGTATATGGTGCTGACGAACTCGCAGTGCGGTGCTGGCAAGACATTTGTGTTCAAGTTGGACAACACTGGTGGATATCCGAAGGCGGAGTTCCAAGAACATGGGCGTGAGGACTCTTTGGTCGACAAGTATGGCGATGAGGAGGAAGTGTTCTATGATAATGAGTGCCAGTGGCTTATTTTCTACAAAATAGGCATGTTGCTCGGTCCGAAGGACTCTGATTGGGATCAGTGGGGTGCCGACAACGCTCTCGAGGTGGAGCGCATTAAGGCATGGTACGAGTATATCGAGCGGGATAATAAGATAGATCCTGACGAGGATTTAGACGACGAGGAGGAAGAGGGATAGCCCCACCCCTCAAAACAAGATACGCCCCCGACTTGGCAGAACCGAGCCGGGGGCGTTTATATGTGCGTGTGGGGAAGGGTTATTGTGCGTAGAGAGCCTCGCGCTTGGCTTTGATGGTCTCGTCTTGCATATAATCCTCGAAGTCCATGTATTTGTCGATGGTGCCGTTGGGGGTAATCTCGATGACGCGGTTGCAGACGGAGCGTATGAACTCGTGGTCGTGGCTGGTCATGAGGATATTGCCGGGGTAGGTCTTCATGTTGTTGTTGAAGGCCTGGATAGACTCCATGTCGAGGTGGTTGGTGGGGTGGTCGAGCATCACGACATTGGGGTTGGCGAGCATCATCTTGGCAATCATGCAGCGCATCTTTTCGCCACCGGAGAGGACGTTGCACATCTTCTTGATATCCTCGCTGCCGAAGAGCATCTTGCCGAGATATTGGCGCAGGAAGAAGTCCTCGGTGTTGGGCGAGAATTGCGCAAGCCAGTTGGTGAGGTCCATCTTCTTGTTGAAGAACTCTGTGTTGTCGAGGGGCAGGTAGGCCATGGAGATGGTTGTGCCCCAGGAGTATGTGCCGGATGTGGGTTGCAACTCACCGTTGAGTATGCGGTAGAGGGCTGTTGTGGCGCGTGGGTCGTGCGCGAGGAGGCATATCTTGTCGTTGCGCTCGACGTTGAATGATATATCGCCGAAGAGTTTCGTGCCGTCCTCCATGGTGTAGGCGAGGTCGCGTATTTCGAGAACCTTGTCGCCCGCAGGACGTTCGGGAGTGAAGATGATGCCAGGGTAGCGACGTGTGGAGGGCGCAATCTCCTCGATGTTGAGCTTCTCGAGCATCTTCTTGCGGCTTGTTGTCTGCTTGCTCTTGGCGACGTTGGCGGAGAAGCGGGAGATGAACTCCATGAGTTCCTTACGTTTCTCCTCGGCCTTCTTGTTCTGCGCGGCTTGTTGGCGCAGTGCGAGCTGTGAGCTCTCGTACCAGAAGGTGTAGTTGCCTGAGAACATGCGAATCTTGCCGTAGTCAATGTCGACTATGTCGGTGCACACATTGTCGAGGAAGTGGCGGTCGTGGCTGACTACGATGACGGTGTTGGGGAAGTTGGCGAGGTAGTCCTCGAGCCAGAGGACGGTGTCGAGGTCAAGGTCGTTGGTAGGCTCGTCGAGGAGCAAGTTGTCGGGGTTGCCGAAGAGGGCTTGCGCAAGGAGCACTTTGACCTTCTGCTTACCTGAGAGATCCTTCATGAGCTGATAGTGGAGATCCTCTTTTATGCCAAGGCCGCTGAGAAGGTTGGCGGCGTCGCTCTCTGCCGTCCATCCACCCATCTCACCAAACTCCTCCTCGAGTTTAGCCACCTCATCGCCATCGGCATCCGAGAAGTCGGGTTTGGAGTAGAGCTCGTTCTTACGTTGCATATTGTCCCACAGCTTCTTATGACCTATAAGGACGGTGTCGAGCACGGTATGCTCGTCGAAGGCGAAGTGGTCTTGGACGAGGACGGAGAGCCTCTCGCCAGGAGCCATTTCTACGAAACCTTTAGTGGAGTCGAGCTGTCCAGAGAGGATTTTGAGGAAGGTAGACTTGCCAGCACCGTTAGCGCCGATGACGCCGTAGCAGTTGCCAGGGGAGAACTTGAGGTTTACCTCTTCGAAGAGTGGTTTCTTGTTGAACTGGATGGCGAGATCCGTGACTGTTATCATATTGTATTGTCTGTGTTTCTGTGTGTTGAGAGAGAATTTGGGTGCAAAGTTGCTAAAAATCAATGAGAATGCCGAGGGTTGGGCGTAATTTATTGTTCCACGATGGGTATGAGGAGTTGGAAATCGGGGATTATATGGTCGGCCATAGAGAGTTGGTCGGGCGTGGCGTTGCCGTATGTGACGGCGCATGTGGTGGTGCCAGCGGCCTTACCCATGAGGATGTCGTAGGGCATATCGCCGACTACTATGGCATCGGTGGGTAGGGCGTTGAGGAGGGTCAGGGCTTTGATGGCCATCTCGGGGTGCGGCTTAGCTTGCTTCACGTCGTCGGCTGCGACTATGGCATCGATGCAGTTGGCTATGTGGAAGGTGTCGATGTAGTTGATGAGCGAGGCACGGCTGCGGCTACTGGCGAGGGCAAGTTTATGGCCGTGCTCGTGTAGGTGGACGATGGTGGGGATGACGTTGGGGAAAGGTTGGACGGG
Source organism: uncultured Marinilabiliaceae bacterium (assembly GCA_964588595.1). Classification (GTDB taxonomy): domain Bacteria; phylum Bacteroidota; class Bacteroidia; order Bacteroidales; family Marinilabiliaceae; genus W3P20-009. The sequence goes on along the minus strand of CAZPPW010000039.1, from coordinate 12,842 downwards.
TATGAGGAGTTTGTTGTCGTCGAAGATATGTCGGTAGGAGTCGGCACAACTTAGGGCATCGTCGTGTGACAGGGTAGGGAAGAGCGTGGCGAAGCATTCGTCGAGGCGCAGACCTATGACCTTGGCGCATTGTTGCGTAGGGAGGATGGGTAGGTTGTGCGCGACCATGGTGTCTTGTAGGGTCTTGACGATGAGTGATTGGGTGTCGGCTATGGTGCCGTCGAAGTCGAGTATGATGTTGTGGATGTGTGGCATGGTGAATTTGTTAGTGTTAACTTGCCCTGTACTTGCCCCCTGATTTGTCGCTATGGAGGGTTTTATGACCTGCAACAGCACTGAGACGTTGCTGGCAACGCTTCTACCATGTGCCCCCATGGGTGTTAGTTGCTTGAGTGGAGGTCGGGAATTTGCATGGAGTTGTTGTTTAGTTCATGACTCTCCTTATAGAGTAGATTGCGGAGGAAGGCGATAAGGAAAGAGTTGTCGCAGTCGATGCTCTTGGCGATATTGCGATAATTGGCACGCACGAGAGCATTGCGGAAATACCATGAGTTGTTGGCAAAGAGGGTGTTGTCGGCATCAAAACCAAGGGAACGGACATACTTGATGAAGAAGAGTGCCGTGGTACGGGTGTTACCCTCGCAGAAGGGGTGGTTCTGCCACAGGAGAGAGACGAAGTGTGCGAGATGTGCTACAATGTCGTCAGAGGAGAGCCCTTTGTACGAGAACTGTCGCTCTTGCTCTATGTCATATTCAAGGGCCATACGTATGTCGGCAGCACGACCATAGAGCACAGTGTCGCCACGCAGCACCCATTCTTTCTTAGTGATGTCGTATGTGCGCAATTGACCAGCGTGCTTGAACACGCCACTGAAGATGTGGCGATGGATGTTTATTAACTCGTTGGCCGTGAAAGAAAAGGAGGGTTCGGATAGTAGCTTGGCGATATTGGCGGAGACTATGTCCGCCTCCTCTTCGCCGTCGTTGGAGTGGCTGGTCTTGGAGGTGTAGTACGATTTGATGCGTTGGCGTGCCTCGTCGATGGATATGTTGCCCTCGATATGTTGCTCGGCGGTTTGTCGCAGGTAGTCCGATACATGAAGACCGTCGACTTGTTGTAGCCCGATGGCGGTTTGCCAGTTGGCGGCACGCTCGCGTTTGTGAGGTTCGCTGGCTCGTTGGTAGAGCTCCCAGTCAATGTATTTGTTGTCCTGTGGGGGCATGAGGGGTAGATGGTGAATCCTACTGTTCCGACAAGAACTTCCCCAACTCAGCCTTCCACTGCGCGGCAAACTCGAAAGAGTCATTGAACCCCCACCCATGACCGCCACGAGGATAGCACACGAGGGTCGTAGGAACGCTATCCGTGGCAAGGGCGGCGGCGTATGCCAGACCATTGGGCGCGGCCGGTACGATATCATCATCGAGCGAGAGGGCAATGAATGCCGGGGGAGTCTGACGCGTGACCTGCTTGTCGTTACTATATAGCTCCTCAAGAGCGGCAGAGGGCTCAGTGCCAAGCAGGAAGTCGTGCGACCCCTGATGCGTGAGACCTGGCTTCATGGATATGACAGGATACAGCAGTATCTGAAAGTCAGGAAGATCCGTATGCGTGGCGACAGTCGAGGCAAGATGCCCACCAGCCGAACTACCCATAATCCCCACCTTGGAGTAGTGGCCAAGACTATCGGCATGTGCACGAGCATACTGGAACGCCTCAGCAACGTCAGTATTAGGGACACTGGGATCCGTCTGCGGGAAACGGTACAGAAGCACGAACGCCGTCTGATTGTCACGACACATCCACGACGCTATATCACGCCCCTCATGACCTTCGGCAAGGAAACAGTAACCGCCACCAGGCAGAATGACCGTGGCAAGACGTGCGGTGTCCGACTGCGTGGGGAACACGAGCAACTTAGACCCACTGGGCAGGTCGACGGTCTGATATGTGATGGTGTCTTGCGCCAACTGCGTCGATGGTTGCTGCGTAGGGGCATTGGGCGTGCACCCTACGAGCGAGAGGGCAAGGGGAAGTGTGGCAAGAAGGTGTCTCATGAAGTCTATAGTTTTAGAGTACGGATGCTATTTCAATGATATGAGTTGCTTAGGCTGATACTTGGCACGTAGGGCATTGATGATGTCCACCTCGGCTATCGATTGCAGGTCGGCTATGACACGCCCACGGCACTGCTCAAGAGGCATGGTCGTGCCATTACTGATAGTGCCACTGACGACTACAAATGGCGACACAGGCGTAGCAGGCCACAGTATGTCGTCATATATATCCCCCTGCTTGATAGGCCCACCAACCACCTTCAACGCCATCGACGCGGCCTTATCCGACTTACCCTTGGCTACGAGCGACCGTACCTTATCGGCCACCTTGACGCTTGGGCAGAAGTATATGACCCCGTCAAACGTGCCACCCGTGGCATACCTGCCTGGCCGAGCCTCATACTGCCTCTGTATGGCCACGCTATCGGGATTGACGCTCCACACGTTACGCTGCATAAACTCGAAGGTGAGCAACCCGTCACGATACTCTGCCGACGAGTAGCGGAAGTCAGCACTCTTATCTGCCAGACGCTCCTTCTCATAGTCGGCTATGATGTCGTGGGCAATATCCCGAGCATTATCCGACGGCGTATTGCGCACGTTCCAATGCGATATATGCCTGCGTGCGTCGGCAAACGTGAATGTATGACCCTCTATCGTCGCAAGCGGCCGACCCGCGACACGGTCTATCGCCGCCTTCCGCAACGTGGCTGTATGATTGGTTATCATGATGTTGAGCAGTGTGTCACGAGCCGACTCCACCCACCTGAAGCCATATTCCCTGGCCAACTGCGCCACCCGCTCCCGACGTGGCATCTGCCGCAATACGGGCGCCTGATCCTTAGCGCGGTCTATCATGGCGTCGAACTCCTCTTGTGGCATCAGCGCCCTACGATCCACCCTGCATATTATATGCCACCCCGCCGATGTGCGCACCGGCCTCGAGATGTCCCCATTAGCTTGCAGGTCGAATGCCGCCGTGGCGAACTCCGGTAGTATCTGATTTCGTGAGAACCACGGCATAAGCCCCCCGCGCGATGCACTCTGACGGTCATCCGAATAGCGCATGGCAAGCGTGTCAAAGTCCGCGCCATAGTTCACAAGAGCGTCATACAAGCTGTCAATCCTGACCTTCGCACGGTCCTCCACGCCACCCTCCTGCTCCTCGTCACCATTGAGTATCATGATATGCTTCACCCGCACCTGACCCTCCACCGGCCTACGGTCATAGACATGTAGAAAGTGAAACCCGAACTGTGTCCGAAACACCCCCGACGTCTCCCCCACAGGTGTGTTGTACGCCGCATCCTCAAAGGGCATAACCATCTGCATGGCACTGAAATAACCCAAATCACCGGCATTCTGCTTCGCCGACGGGTCGTCCGATATCGCCCGCGCCAGGCTCGCGAAATCCGCCCCCGCTACCACCTTCTCCCTCGCCTCAAGTGCCTTATTATAAGCCTTCAGCGTGTCGGCAGGCGCAGTGCTCGGACGGCAACTAATGAGGATATGCGCCGCGTGCACCTCCTCGGTCGACCGCCGACGCTCCACACTCGCAAACCGCCTTATCGCAAGGGTGTCAGTGAGGTATGGCCGAGCCAACTCGTCTATATACCCATTGACCTCCTTGACGTACGCCGCCGTGGTGTCAATCCCCAACGACTTGGCCTCCAACGCCTTGAGCTTATAGTTCGTGAATAGCGTGGCATACTCCTCCCGCCCTATCGGGAGCAACGACACATCCCGATTCTGTAAATACAAATGGTTGAACTCGCCATACGAGACGGTCTCACCACCAATCCGCAAGAACGGGCTCTCCTCCTTCTGGGCATACACCGACGCCGACAAAAGGACGAGCGATACGACGAGCTGCGCTTTCATTGTCTTCATGGATTACGTGTTAATGAAATGGGCTTTTGGTTAACATGACGGAAACTACGTGTTAAGTGTTCGCCCGATCGCTTAACATGACGTGAGGATTCATGAGTATCTCCACGAGGGCAGTGTTGATATAGTAGTTATCCTTGCCGATACGCCTCTTGTCAATAAGGCCAAGTTGCTGTATCTTATCAAGATACTTGCTGGCCGTCTGCCGTGACACCTGAAGGTCGTTCTGCAAATGCTCTATCTTGGTATATGGGTGCTTGAACAGGTTGTTAAGCAACTCGTGCTTATACTGCTTGCCAAATGCCGGGCGCAACTTCATCTTGTAGTCCGACATTAGGGCGGAAATGCGCTTCACAAGGTCGATGGTCTCTATCGATGTCACCTCTATACCTTTGAGAATGAATAATATCCACTCCTGCCACTCCTTCTTGTTGTCACTATTCTTATCACGAATAGCCTGTATCAGGCGGTAATACTCGCCCTTGTTGCGTGTGATGTACCTGCTCAGGTAGAGTATAGGAAGGTCGAGCAAGTCGTTAGTGACGAGCATGAGTATATTGACGATGCGCCCCGTGCGCCCATTGCCATCATAGAAGGGGTGTATGCTTTCGAACTGATGATGCACAATGGCAATCTTCACCAGCGGGTCAAGATCCGACACCGTAGGGTCGTTGATGAACATCTCAAGGTTGCCCATCAGGTCGACTATCGTCGCGCGATCCTGCGGAGGGGTATAGACCACCTCCCCATCGTCGCGCCTTAGCATTGTGCCAGGCACAGAACGAAAGCCGGCCTTGTTATGCTCCAGCGCCTGCTGTATCTCCTTGATGGTGTTGCACGATAGGATATGGCTCCTGCGCACAAGGTCGAAACCATGCAATATGGCGGCACGATAATCGAGCACCTCCTTGGCCGCGGCGTTAGTCAAAATGTCGCGAGAGTCCACGTCCGAGCGATACAAGTCATCCTGAGTTGTCACGATATTTTCCACGAGAGAACTCTCACGCGCCTCCTGCAAGGTGAGCGTGCTGATGAGGATCGACTCATTAGGGATAGTGAGAGCCACCCCCCGCAACTCCGCAAGCCGACGATTGGCACTCACGAGCTGCCTCATGACCTCTTTCGACTCAAGGTCGAAGGGCAACGGAAGGGTGGGTATGTTATATGCCGCCATATTCTCTTCAACTCTAATATGCAAATATAATGAAAAACGAGGTAATCCCCTCTCTCCCCACATTATCCCCCCATCCTCCCCAAATTATCCCACATACTGACGATATACTGATAAAACTACACCACAATACTGACACTATACTGAACCAAATCTGACCCCGATGCTCCAAAAACGCTCCCCGCACCCCCAAAATAACAATTTGTCCCCCATAAAATAACGATTTGTCATACATACACAAATCACGCGCCGAGCATACACAAATCACGCGAAATGCCCCGCGTTCATAAAAAATAACCTACATTTTTCCCCGCGTGTTAATACTTCATAAATCCCATCTCCCCCCTAAATCACCCCAAGCTCCGCCGGCAAAGCGGCATACAACGGGTCCGATTTGAGTATCTCCGTGTCCCCCACCACTATCAACTGCCCCCGCGCACGCGACAACGCCACATTCAACTTGCGGTCTATGACGTGCCCCTCTCCGTCCGTATACTGGCTGTCGCGCAAGAACTGTAGTTGCGAGAGCGACGACACCGTGAACCCATATATAATCACCTCGCGCTCACTGCCTTGCAACCGCTCCACAGTGTCTATCGTCAAATCCATCGCGATGCCCGTCAACTGCGGCGCGTTGTCGTCCACAAGCGTCACCAGCCGCGACCGTATGGCGGTAATCTGGTTCCTATACGGCACCACAATCCCAAGCGTGTTCTCGTCCGCCTTCGGCCTCAAAATCAGCACCTTGTATGCCACGCGCGCTATTATGTCGGCCTCGTGCGGGTTCACCTTGTCCGTCGGGCGCGGCGCACCTTTCTCGTCTGCGCTGTGCGAGTCGATGAATAGTGTCCGCCTTGTGGCAAGCGCACGGGTCAACTCATCATCATTGGGCTTCACCCTGAGGTTCAACGCCCCCACCTGATGCATCAGTGGTATCGCCTTCAACGTGTTGTTATAGAAATACTTATTGCAAAAACGAGCCACCTCCTCGTGCATACGCCCATGCCTCGTCAGCCTATACACCAGCCCCTCGTCACCCCCATACAGTTTCATCATGCGGGCAAACAGCGACTCCCGCGCGTCGTCAAGCCCTATCCCGTGCAACAGCGGGTCGTCTATCGCGCTCTGCTCACGCCGCTGCTGCACCACCGCGGGCAACTGTTTCTCGTCGCCTATAAGCACGAAACGTCCCACCGCCGGCTCCAACGTCCCACCCAACCCCTGCGTCTGCGCACACAATATCCCAATTATCGATGGCTCAAGTATTTGCGACGCCTCATCCACTATGGCGAGGTCAAACCGCTTGAGCCGGAACAACCCCTCCGACGAGCTTATCGACGATGTCGTCCCCACCACTATCCGCGCGTCCACTATCGCCTGCCTTAGCTCTTCCACATTCCTAAACTCCCTCTGGCTCAGCAATTTGGGCTTATACTCATCTGCGCACGAGAACCGTTGACCTATGCGTATATAGTCCAGCCCGTCTTTCTCTAGCTTGCCGCAAATCTCGTCCACAGCCCTGTTGGTATACGACAGCAACAACACCGCGTGTCCCTCGCGCGCCAACTCCTCCCGCAATATGCTCATTAGCCCATACGACGTCTTGCCCGTACCCGGCGGACCTACAAGCAGAAACAGGTCACTGGCCCCAATTTCCCTCTCCACCATCTCGTTCATCGTCCCATGGTCAAGCACCCTCTCCTCATGCCTCGTGCCTGGCCGCCGTTGCGCAAGGATAAGGTCGCGACGTGCCGCCGATGTGCTCAGCAGCGACACCACCTGCCGTATCTGCCGCCTGCCCCCCGCGGCTATCATGTCATGCTCTATCGCCCACAACTGTCCTTTGTGCTCAAAGTATTCGCCCTGCATAGGCGACTTCATCTTTATGCGTATCAGGTCCTTATCCTGATGCGTCTCTATGTCGAGTAGCGTGGCGCGTATGTCGATTGAACCCCTTATGTCCGGCTCGCCCTCCGCGGAGTAGTCGCAGAGGATAATGGGGTCGCCAGTGCGGAAATTGGGGAATGGAGTAGGCGCGCCAGCAGTGTGCTTATAAGCCATGACGACGATGCTGCCGTCAGATTCTGTCGTGGGATATAGCGAGTCGTCCACCTCATCGCGCTCTATATGGTCGAACGTCAACGATGCGAGGGTCTCCCCCTGCTCTACGCGTTGCGATGGGTCGACGTTCCATAGCGACGCGAAACCATCACGCCCATGCTCCGCCCCCCCAAGCCTCGATATGGCATCCTCACGATGCAGGAAAGCCATGAACTGAAACACATACGCCCTTTCCACGTCCGTCGCATTCCTAATCGTGCCAAGCACCGCCGCTATCCGTGGCCTGACGTATTGCCGCCAAAGGGTGGTGTTCGGATTGTCGGTGAAGTCATCGGCCAACCACGTCATGAGGTCATGCTCTATCTCACGCGGGTCCTGATAGCGCAACATGTCGTGCGCTATGCGGTTGCGAAATTCCACGAGGGTGGGTCTGTCATCTTTTTTGAGTGATTGGCCCATACTCATAAGACCATCCGCAGGGTCATATAGGGAGTAGTAGAGGAAAAAGGAGGTTAGGTTGTTGTAGTACTTGTGGTAGCAAGCGTCCATCATGAGTATGTAGAGATTGACTTGGCGGTAGTGGTCTTTCTTGGGCATGCCTGTGTAGAAGTCTTTCTTGCCCGACTTCTGTTCGAGTACGAGTTTCCAGTCGGTTTGCATAAGGTCGGCACGGCCTTGTACGCCAAGATCAGGCCCAAAGAGTGTTACCTCAGTGGCGGCAACTTCAGGAAGGAAATGATGGTCTGCTTGTATGGCCTCCATCGCGGCGTTAATATTCTGCTGTTGGACTATTGCGTTCTTATGCCATGTGCCATCTATCCCCTCAGTGGTGGCGAGGGCAAGCGCGTTCTGGCGGAAGAAAAGGCGTGTGGAACGCTTATAGTCGCTGGGCAATGCCTCTTCATGACGCACTTTCTGACGTGCCGCCACCAACGCCTCTGCCAAGAACTGGCTCGCAAAGTTGCCCAACAACGTATGCTTGCTCGACGGGTTGTCCGATATGGCGTTAATCGTGGCAAGCCGCGGGTCGTCAGTCGTAGACCCGAAGCACGACGCCACGGTCGTGACATCAACCAGGAAGTCCGGCTCATACACCACAAGGCTCAGCTCCTCGCCGAAATACAGCAGGCTCAACGTAGTGCCGCGCCTAAGCCACGACGACATATACCCATACGGCGTGAGGTCCACACGCACATCCTCCGTGCCATCCACCTTCGACAACAGAGCACGCTTCATGTCCTTAGCGTCGACCACCGTGACACGCTCCGCCTTCCACCCTTGGGCCTGCTTCTTAGCCTTCTTGAGTGTCTCCTCGGTGTCCTCACGTCTGTCGTATGCCGGCGCTTCGCCATAGCGCAGCAGATGGAGCATGACGCGCATGGCATATATGTCGGCATTGGCGGTCTGTGCTGCGGCTTCGCTATTGGCGTCGTAGTATCGACAGTGCAGCCTCAGGCGACGCAAGGGACGCGAATGGCGCATCGCCGCCTCGGCTATGACGTAGGTCAGTTGGGCGTATGGCCCGGGCAAGGCGTATGGCACGTCGGCGGTGAGGAGTTTGAGTATCTCGTTGAGGATAGTGCCAAAGCGGTGGTAACGTTGTTTGAGCGTGGGCGCATGTATGGCGTCGTCTATACGTTGCTGATATTCGTCTGCGAGCGATTGGGGATACGATTTGATGCCTGCCATGGTCGTGTGGATATATGAGTGCAGACAAAGATAGCCGAAAGAGGGCTGATGCGCAAGCGCGGCATGGTGGCTATATGCCAAAACGCCGAAGCCCAAGACATGGTGTCTCGGGCTTCGGCTCGTCTATGGTTGGGCTGCTATGCTGTCGCTACTTGATGAGGGTGAGCGAGGAGCGCGACCCGTCTGTGCGCACTGCTATGCCGTGGTGCGACGCTGGGCTGACGGGGCGTCCACCGAGGTCGTAGTAGCGGGCGGTGGTGTCGCCGCCGATGGTGGGGGATTGTAGTGATGTGGCGCTGCCTGGGAAGTAGTAGAGCAGGTTGGTATACGTGCCATCGTCGGCCTTATGCCCTACGTTGGTGTACTTCTTGTTGTAGGTGAGGGTGGCGCCAGTGCATGTGAAGATATCGCTTCCGTATGCGTCCTCGTCACTGCTATTGTCGCTGCCGAGGTATATGACGTGCGGGGTGGTGACGGTCTCGTCGTAGAGGATTTCTACGGACTTGATATCGCAATCTGTGAATGCGGCGTCTCCAATCGAGTTCAGAGAGGCGGGAAGGGTGATGGAGGTGAGCCCAGTTAATGCGAAAGCACCCATGCCGATAGTCTTGAGGGTGGATGGGAGAGTGACCTCGCTGAGTTTACTGCAATCGTAGAAAGTCAATTGTCCGATTTCAGTGACACCCTCGGGAATCCCTATCGATTCGAGGCCACTGAATGTGAAAGCACTCTCTCCAATTTCGCTGACACTCTTGGGAAGTGATATAGATTTGAGGGCGCTACAATAAGAGAAAGCACTCGCTCCGATAGAGGTGAGGGGAGAGGTGGTGGAAGAGGGGAGAGTGACGGAGGCCAGATTGCCGCAAGTAGAGAAAGCATTCTCTCCGATAGAAGTGACACCCTCGGGGATGGATATTGATTCGAGATAGGAGAAGGAGTAAAAGGCTCTACTGGGAATGGAGGTGCACTTGAAGGTGTTAGTGAAGACGACTCTTGTGGCGTACTTGATGGTGTTTGTGAAACCACTCCATTGGGTGTTCGTGTCGTCGGAATAGAGGTAGAGGGCGTAGGCGTTAGGGTCGTAGTACCACCCTTTGCCTTGTGTCAGTTCGACAGCCGTGAAGTTGAAGGAACTGAAGTTGTCTACATTGCTGTAATTCTGAGTAGAGGTGAGCGTTTGGTTCTCTACATCGTTGGGGAATATGCACGTGCCTGTCGATGTGGCGTCGTTGGTGTTGCCTGTGCCGAGGTATATGATGTGCTTGTCGGTGGCACCGCAGTCGGGCAGGATGGTGATGTCTTTGAGCTTGGTCTCGTAGAAGGCGTAGTCGCTGATGGTTATGAGCGATGGCGGGAGTGAGATGGTGGTGAGGCTGGAGCATCCCTGGAATGCGCTCTCGCCAATGGTCTCAAGATTGTAGGAGAGGATGACTTTCTTGAGGCTCGCACAGCCGTAGAACGCTTTTTCCCCTATCGTAGTGACGACATCGGGGATAGTGATGGCGGTGATGCTAAAGCCGCTGAAGGCGTTATCGGGGATGGTGGCGCTGGCGTAGGTGTCGGCGAACTTGACGCTCGTGGCCTCAGAGAAAAGAGTGATGTCGGACGAGGTGAAGTCGCCCGAGATGGTGAGGGTCCTGGACGCCGAGTCGTAGGAGACGTTGTCGTTGTCGGCGAGTGCCGGCGTGGCGAGGGGGAGGATGAGGGAGAGAGACGCTATGAGGCGTCGGGAAAGGTTGTGTGGAATGTTCATGGGTAGTTAAGGTTTTGATGTCGGGCGTAGGGGGGATGGTGCGCGGGACGAGGTTCATGTTGTTACTGTGGGTTGATACGAGGTTGTGGGGTGTGAGGTTGTGGTTCAGGGGGTCTTTTTTTTTATGGTGCGGGGTGGGGTGGGGGAGGCGTGGGGCGAACAGTAATCGTGCAAGGAGGGGGTGTATTTTGGTAAAAGTGGGGAGGTGGGAGTGATAAGCGGGAAAAAGTGTGTATATTTGGATTAATAAATTAGAAACATAAAACATTAGATAATGGAAGACAAGGAGCTGCTAAAGGCAGTAGAGGCGAAAGCCCAGAGCTGGCTTGACGGTCAGTATGACGCGGCCACTAAGGCGGAGGTGCGCGCCATGATGGAGAGTGCGGACAAGAGCGCATTGATTGACGCTTTCTATAAGGACTTGGAGTTTGGCACGGGCGGTCTGCGCGGCAAGATGGGCGCGGGCAGCAACAGGATGAACATCTACACCGTGGGGAGCGCGACGCAGGGACTGTCGAACTACCTGAACCGGGAGTTCAAGGGCCTGAAGCAGATTAGCGTTGTGGTGGGTCATGACTGCCGCAACAACAGTCGTCTGTTTGCGGAGACGGTGGCCAACATATTCTCGGCTAATGGCATCAAGGTGTACCTGTTTGACGGGTTGCGCCCCACGCCAGAGATGTCGTTCGCCATACGTGAGCTGGGTTGCCAGAGTGGCGTTATCATCACGGCGTCGCACAACCCGAAGATCTACAACGGCTATAAGGCGTATTGGAGCGACGGCGCTCAGATTATAGCCCCGCACGACAAGAACATCATCGACGAGGTGAACAAGATCACGTCGGTGGGTCAGATTAAGTTCGAGGGCAATAGTGAGCTTATCGAGATTATCGGCGAGGAGCTTGACGCCAAGTATGTGGCCAATATCAAGGCGTGCGTGCTCGACGAGGAGCTCATCAAGCGTCAGCACGACATCAAGATTGTGTATACGCCTATACATGGCACGGGTCGTCATATCATACCGCGCACATTGGCGGCTATCGGGTTCACCAATGTGACGCACGTGTCGGCGCAGGACGTCATCTCGGGCGACTTCCCGACTGTGGCGAGCCCTAACCCTGAGGAGCCCGCGGCTATGGCCATGGCTATCAAGAAGGGCGAGGAGATTGACGCTGACATCGTTATGGCGTCGGACCCTGACGCTGACCGTATCGGCGTGGTGGTGAAGAACGACGAGGGCAAGTACGTCATACTGAATGGCAACCAGACGTGCCTCATCTTGACGTGGTTCCTCTTGAACCAGTGGAAGGAGAGCGGTAAGATTGACGGCAAGCAGTTTGTCATCAAGACTATCGTGACGACGGAGGTGATACGCGAGATGGCCAAGAAGTATGGCGTGGGATTCTATGACGTGTATACGGGCTTCAAGTGGATAGCAGCGAAGATTAAGGAGGAAGAGGGTAAGACGAAGTATATAGGTGGTGGCGAGGAGAGCTTTGGCTACCTGCCCTACGACGCTGTGCGCGACAAGGATGCTCCAGCGTCGATAGCCCTTATGGCGCAGATTGCGGCGTGGGCTAAGGACAAGGGTATCAAGCTGTATGACTTGCTGAAGCAGATATACGTGGAGTTTGGGTTCTCGAAGGAGAAGATGATCTACATTGTGCGTGAGGGCAAGGCTGGCGCGGACGAGATACAGGCGTTGATGAAGGGTTATCGTGAGAACCCACCTGCCACTATGGGCGGGTCGAAGGTGGTGATAGTGAAGGACTATCAGAACCTGACGCAGAAGGATTTGCGCACGGGCGAGGTTACGAAGCTGGAGATGCCAGCCACGAGCAACGTGTTGCAGTACTTCACGGAGGACGGGTCGAAGGTGTCGGTGCGCCCATCGGGCACAGAGCCTAAGATTAAGTTCTACTTTGAGGTGAAGGGTGTGATGAAGGGAGTGGCTGATTGGGCTAAGGCTAATGCTGAGGCTGATGAGCGTATCGCCCAGGCTGCTAAGGATATGAAGGCGGTGTAGGGCCTTCGTAGGTATGATGTTTTGGGAGCCCCGCTTCCTTCCTGCGTGTGTGCAGGGGGGAGGCGGGGTTGTTTTGTGCCGATTGTGGGGGTGCGGCACGCCTTGGGGCGTTGAGGGGATGGGGGCGGGGGGTGTGCAAGTGGGAGGTTTTGGCACGCCTTCGGCGTAGAGGGGATGTGGACATCGTCTGTACAACT
>CAZPPW010000038.1:0-18776 GCA_964588595.1 uncultured Marinilabiliaceae bacterium | reverse complement strand
TGCCTGCTGGTCTCTATATAGTTAAAGCCGACAATGGCAAAGCCTCTAAAGTAATTGTCAAATAATAAATATCAAGCGATATGAAAGAGAAGAAAGTATGCATTTTCGTCATCCCTGAGTTCTCTCTCCTGAAAAAACGTGATGACGCTGTGTGCGCCGCAACAGGTAGTGGTGGAAGTACCGGTGGTGGCGGCGGAAAAACAGATACCGAAGGTGGTAACGATGGAGAAGATGGTGATGGAGGAGATGGTGACGGAGATGATGATGACATTTTCGGCGGCGGTGGTCTCTAACCATCATCATTAACCCGAAGACTCAAACCCCAGCATTCCACAAGTCTGCTGGGGTTTCCCTTTTCCCCCTATACCCCCATCTAATCCTCCCATTCTTCCAAAACATCCTCATCCCCAGCTCATAATCTCATCCTCTTCCCCACTCCCACAAAAAAACATCCGCCCGTCAGGTTCTCCCCGACGGACGGATATGTTCATCTACGTAGTTTCTCTTACTCTTCGTCCACGTCCTTAGCACGTACCACAAGATACCTCGTGGCCTTCCAGAACGCCTCCTTGTCCTTGATGACGAGCACCTTCTTCTCCTCATCAATGCTATAACTGCTCTCAGGCTGCGGTGTCAAAACCACAAACTTGCGCCCCGTCAAAGGTATGCTCTCCACTTCCGTGACGTCCACCTTCGTGAAGAGGCTGTTGTCTATGTCCCCAGCAAGCACCTTCTTGTTGAATAGACCGCCGCTAAGCAAACCCTTCTCCTTCAGCATGCTCTTCTCGGCCACCAAGTAATAGCCCTCATTCTTCTCTGCTATGGTCTGTGCCAACGTCTCCTGTGTCTCCGCACTCACCGTCGCCAACGAGTCCACCGAGGTCGATAGGCTGATGATAGCGTTGTTCAGGAAGCCTATCTCGACGTTCTTGTCATCAAGCATCTTGTTCAACTTCGCTATCTCCGCGTTCTGCTGCTCTATCTGCTGGTTCAGCACCTCGATAATCTGCTTGTACTCCTTGTTCTTCCCCAGCGTCTTGTTCAGCTTGGCCTGCAACTCCTTGACCTTGTTCTTGTTGTCCACCAGCTTGGCGTAGATCGACTGGATGTCGTTGCTCAGCTGATCCTTGTCGCTGGTCTCACTGTTGGCCTGCACAGCTATGATGCCCTCCTTCTCCTTGATGTAGTTCAGGTTGCTGTGCACGTCAGCCAAGGTCGTAGCTATCAGCGACATGCTGGTGTCCCTCTTCGCCACGACTTCCTTCAGCGATTCGATCGTCTTGTTCTGCTGCTCAATCTTCTCCTGATTGCAGCTCGCAAGTGCCAACACTGCGGCACCGCATGCGAGAATAATCTTCTTCATTGCGTTTTTCTATTTTATGTTGTGTTACTTCCTATTCTTTAGCTTCCCTGTGTTTCTTGCTTCGCCTTATGGCTTTTAAATCCACCTCCCCCTCATCTCCCTCTTCTTCCCCCTCACTCGTCTCCTCACTTCCCCCTTTGCGCCATCCCGTTCCCCCCACCACTATCACTATCTCCCCCTTAGCCGGCATCTCCTCAAAGTGTGCCTTAAGCTCCACCAACGTCCCCCTCACTGTCTCCTCAAACATCTTACTTATCTCCCTCGACACCGCCGCAGGTCTATCACCCCCAAAGGCCTCCGCCATCTGTCCCAATGTCTTCGTCAACCTGAACGGGCTCTCATAGAATATCATCGTCCGCGGCTCTTCTGCCAGACGCGTCAATATGCTCTGCCGCCCCTTCTTGTTCGGCAAGAAACCCTCAAAACAAAACTTGTCCGCAGGCAACCCACTGTTCACCAGCGCAGGCACAAAGGCCGTAGCGCCTGGCAGGCAACTGACCTTAATCCCTCTGCTTATGCACCGCGAGACGATAAGATAACCCGGGTCCGATATGGCTGGCGTGCCAGCGTCACTGACCAACGCCGCCTCCTCCCCCGACGCTATCCTGTCCGCATATCTGTCCGCCACCTCATGCTCGTTAAACTTATGGTAGCTTATCAATGGCGTCGTAATCCCAAAATGCTTGAACAAGATGCTCGTGGTCCTCGTGTCCTCCGCCATCACAAACGATGCCTCACGCAACGTCCTCAACGCACGCTCCGTGATGTCCTCCATATTGCCTACCGGCGTCGGCACTATCGTCAACTGGCTCATAAGAATCTCCTATGCACCGCCTTCAAAAACAACTCCACCGTGGCATCCGTCTCGTCCCAGCTATATTGCTGCCTGAAATACTCATGCGCCTGCTCGTAGCTCGATGCCGCGTTGACCGTCTCTATCGCCGCGTCAAACGTCATCTTGTCCCCACCAAACAACTCCCTCATGAACAAGAACCTGTCGTTTATGCCTATCGCCTTGTTGATGTCATCCACTGGCGTCCCATACTGGGCTATATCAGCCGCCTTGTTCCCGCTCACCGCCTTCTTTGCGCTCACTTTCGGCTCTTCTCTCTGCGGCTCAGGTCTCTTTTCTTCTCGCCTTGTCTCTTCTTTCTTTGCTTCCTCCTTCCTCGTCTCCGTCTCTCTTGTCTCCTCCTGCGTTTTCTCCTCCGTCTTCTGCTCCTCTTCCTTCGTCCCTACCGCCTCAGCCAATGGATCCTCCATCGTCTCAAGCTCTGCGGCGAAGTAATCCTCCACTTTCTTCGGCTTCTCTTCACTCCTCACCTCCGTCCGTGGCATAGTTTTTGTACTTTTTTCCGCTGAAGGTTGCTCCAACGGCTGACTCGTCAATACGCTCTGCACTGCCGGACGTGCCTTGGCTATGTTGTCCGTAGCCCAGTAGTCCAACAGGCGTATCTCCTTGCCCAAGGTCTCATGCTTCTGCCGCAGCAGCTCCAAAAATGCGGAACCTATCTTCTCCGGCTCCCTAAATGTCTCTACCAAAGTGGCGATCTCTTTCAGGTCGTTCTCTAATAGTTCTATGATGGCGTCCTTTTTCATCTCTTCATTTTCTCGGTCAACACCTATCGCCCTATTTAGCAAAGGTTTTGCCGTCTCGCGAATGTAGTTTATTTTCTTTTCGGTTCGATTATTATTATCTTTGTTAGTGGTTTCGTTTATCAAATCTTACCTACCGACCAGTAAAATGTCGCGCCTAATCTACCTCACGATTGCTTCTCTGTTGCTCGTCGCGCAACCCCTCACCCATGCGACGGCAGCACCCCTCACCGTGCAATCCCGACAAGCCGACTCCCCTGACTGGCCCTACGATGTCCCTCACGCCCTGAAGCAGGCTCTCGACGCTGCCGACCACTCCCTCATGTCCCCATACCTCGCCAACACCGTCGAACTACGTCTACCCGACTGCTCCGGCATCTTCAGCAAGAAGCAAGCCGAGATGATCCTCTCCAATTTCATGGCCAAACATCACGGCATGTCTTTCTCCGTCAACCGCGAGGAGAGCATCTCCGACGCCACAATTACCATCGGCAGCTTCTCCGACGGCGACATTTCCTTCGGCGTTTACGTCCTCTCGCAACCAGCCGCAGGCATCCAACAAATCAAACAACTCAGAATAGAAGAACAAAAATGACAGACTTCGACGCTTACCTCAACGACTTCATTGACCGCTGCATCAAAGAGGATGTAGGCGACGGCGACCACACATCCCTCTCCTGCATCCCCGCCGACGCCACAGGCCGTGCCCAACTGATCATCAAGGAGGATGGTGTCCTCGCAGGTGTCGATGTTGCACGTAAGATTTTCGCCCATATAGACCCCGCCTTCAAGTTCGACCAACTCCTCCACGACGGCGACCGTGTCAAGAAGGGCGATATAGCCTTCCGTGTCGAGGGCCGCACCCAATCCCTCCTCCTCGCCGAGCGTCTCGTCCTCAACGTCATGCAACACATGAGCGGCATAGCCACTACTACCTCACGCTACGTCGCCAAACTCCAAGGCCTGCACACCCAAGTCATCGACACACGCAAGACTACCCCGGGCATGCGCCTGCTCGACAAGATGGCTGTCAAAATCGGTGGCGGAGGCAACCATCGCATTGGCCTCTTCGACATGATTCTCCTCAAAGATAACCACATAGATTTCGCAGGCGGCATCGACAAGGCCATTTCCCGTGTCCACCAATACCTCAAGGAGAAAGGCAAAGACCTCCGTATAGAAATCGAGGTGCGCAACTTCGACGAACTCGACCAAGTCCTCGCCATAGGCGGCGTACATCGCATTATGCTCGACAACTTCACCCCGGCGCAAACTCGTGAGGCCGTAGCCAAGATTGCCGGCAAATACGAGACGGAGTCCTCTGGCGGCATAACCATGGACACCCTCCGCGACTACGCCGAGTGCGGTGTCGACTTCATCTCAGTCGGCGCTCTCACACACCACGTCGGCAGCCTCGACATGAGCCTCAAAGCCTACTAAGTTGAGCCGTATCCTCGCCATAGACTACGGTAAAAAACGGTGCGGCCTCGCCGTGAGCGACCCCAACCGCATCATCGCCGGCCCTCTCACCACCGTCCCCGCGCACGAGCTCCTCAAATTCCTTCAGGACTACGTTCCACGCGAGAATGTCGGCCTCATAGTGATGGGCGAGCCACACCGTCTCGACGGCTCCGACTCCGAGACTATGTCCTACATCCGCCCATTCCTCAAGCAACTCCAAAAAGCCATGCCCAACATCCCCGTCGAGATGGTCGACGAGCGCTTCACCACACGCATGGCTCAACGTGCCATGATTGATGGCGGCGTCTCCAAGAAGGACCGTAACAACAAAAACGGCCTCGTCGACAAGGTCTCCGCCACCATCATCCTCGAGTCCTACATGGAAAAAATAAGGTTCCAAGCCTCAATATAAATCACCTCAGCGACAAACCTATCCCTCGCTGTAACGTAAAAAGATCGTAACTCTATACCACGATGCTACTTCCCATATATCTCTACGGTCACCCAGTCCTCCGCAAATTGGCCACCGATATCACTCCCGATTATCAAGGCCTCGCCGAGCTGATACCCAACATGTTCGAGACGATGTACAAGTCCGACGGCATAGGTATCGCCGCACCACAAGTAGGCCTCCCCATACGCCTCTTCGTCATCGACGCCTCACCTCTCGCCTCCGACTATCCCGAGGTCAAGGGCTTCAAGCGTGTCTTCATCAACGCCCACATCAAACGTATGTCCGACGACCAGATGGAGACCTCCGAAGGCTGCCTTAGCCTCCCCGGCATATCCGAGTACGTCAAGCGCAGCACCGAAATAGAAATCGAGTACGATGACGAGAATTTCGTCCACAAAACCGAGGTCATAAAAGGCTACGCCGCCGTTGTCGTCCAGCACGAATACGACCACCTCGACGGTAAACTCTTCATCGACCACCTCGGCGCACTACGCAAGAGGCTCATAAAGTCCAAACTCACCAACATCGCCAAAGGCAAAGTCCGTGTTGGCTACCGTACCGTTTCCGCATAATCTTTACCATTAAATCACCATAACACAATGAAGTTCAGTATACCAAGTGGAGAGCTCCTTTCCCGTCTCCAAACAATGGGCAAGGTAATCGACGACAAATCTACTCTCCCCATCCTCGCCAATTTCCTCTTCTCCGTAAAAGGCAACATCCTCATCCTCACTGCCTCTAACACCGAGATGCGCATGACCTCCACCATCGAGATAAACAACCTCGAGGGCGACGGCCAAGTCTGCATCCCTGGTCTCAAACTTACTGACTACATCAAGTACCTCCCCGAGCAACCTATAACCTTCTCCATACCCGAAGGCTCCCTCTCCCTCGAGATTTCCTCCCTCTCCGGCAAGTCCGACCAGGTCTGCATTGCCGCCGACGACTACCCAGCCGAGAAAATCGACGAGACCGAAGTCTCCACCATCAAGATTTCCGAAGATGCCCTGTTCTCCGGTATCACATCCACACTCTTCGCTACTGCCAACGACGACCTCCACCCCGTCATGAACGGCATCCTTTTCGACGTTGAGCCAGGTAAAGTCTCCTTCGTCGCAACCGACACCCACAAGATGGTTCGCTACATCCGCACCGATGTCGACACCGCCGAGCAGACCACAAGCTTCGTCCTCAACAAGAAACCTGCCAACGTTCTCAAAGGCATACTCGGACGCTCCGACGATATGGTGACCATCTCCTTCGGCAAGAGCAACGTCATTTTCGACACCCCCACCTACCGTTACGTGTGCCGCCTCACCGAAGGCCAATACCCACAGTACCGCACTGTAATCCCAACCAACAACGAGTCGCGTCTCCTCGTCAACCGTAACGACCTCATCAAGGCTATGGCACGCGTCTCCGTCTTCGTCGATGCCTCACACCTCATCAAGTGCGAACTCTTCTCCAACTCGATGAACATCAGCACGCAAGACCTCGACTTCTCCTGCTCCGCCAACGAGACCATCCCCTGCGAGTACGACGGTCGTGAGATGACTCTCGGCTTCAGCGGACAACATATCAGCGACGCCCTCAGCAACATCAACTCTCAAGATGTCGAAATGCGTCTCTCCGATCCCTCTAAACCAGGACTCCTTAGTCCCGTAGGCGCCGACGATAAGAGCGACATGCTCATCGTCATCATGCCTATGCGCATCTAACTCGAATGATTGTATTCCCCAACGCTAAAATAAACCTTGGCCTCAATATCGTAGGTGTCCGCCCCGACGGTTACCACGATATTGAGACCATTTTTGTCCCTATCGGATACTCCGACGCTCTCGAACTTGTCTTCCCCAACGAGCAAGTCGAGGGCGGTGTCGTTTGGCAATCCTCTGGCAATCAACTCGATGTCCCTCTCGAGAAGAACCTATGCGTCAAAGCCCTGCGTGCCCTGCAATCTGAAGCCGACATCCCCACCGTCTCCATGATGCTCCACAAGGTCATACCCAGTGGCGCAGGTCTCGGTGGAGGCTCCTCCGATGCCGCATTTGTTCTCACGGTGCTCAACAACCTCCTCCATCTCAACATCCCCCACGAGCGTCTCCTCCAAATCGCCGCACGTCTCGGTGCCGATTGCCCCTTCTTCATCGACGGCAAACCAGTCTTCGCCTCAGGCATAGGCGACGTGTTCTCCCCCATCACTCTCCCCAACCACGACCTGAACATAGTCGTGGCTATCCCACAAGGTAGCGTCTCCACAGCCGAAGCCTACCGCGACATCCCGTGCTGCAAACCCGCCCGCCACCTCTACGACATAATCTCCGACCCCATATCCACATGGAAAGACTCCATGGTCAACGATTTCGAGGATTATGTCGCACAACGTCTGCCCGATGTGGCCGCCTTCAAACAAAAGTTCTACGACATGGGCGCCCTCTACGCCCAAATGTCTGGTAGCGGTTCCTCCGTCTTCGCCCTGTTTGAGGGCTATGTCGAACTGCCCACTGCCAACGACTTCCCCACAGCACGAGGCTTCTATTCTGGTCATCTCAACATCTAATCAACACCACGATGCCCCGCATCCAATCCTCTCACGTCAAGGCCATTATAGCCTCCCTCGTGACTTTCCTGGTCACAGAGGCTGCGGCTCTTGCCCAAAGGGTTGGTCTCCTCGAGGCCGTCGACTCCGCCGCCACCGCCATCATCGAGGAGCGTATGCGCGACGCCTCACGCTGGTCCTACTACGCCGTCGAGATATCCAATAGCCCCCACGCCCCAGTGATGGCCTCATGCCTCCGCGCCAGCATCGACATCTTCCACGGACATTTCGACGAGGCTCGTAAAGTCATCGACGACATTCTCCCGCGCTACGCCGCCGCAGCCGACACAATGTCCATAAATACCCTCGCCCTCGCCTACTGCGCCAAAGGCCGTCTCGAGACTGAAACATCCTTCGACCCCTCCGATACATACTACATGAAGGCCGAGCGTCTCGCACGTAGCGTCGGCAACATCCGTCTCGAACTGCTTGCCCTACGCAACAGAGCCGAGCTGTATATCCGCGCCCAACGTTTCGTCGAGGCCGCCTACTGCTCACGCCTCCTCCTCGCACGATGCCCCGAAGGCTTCATGCCCGATATGCGCTTCTGGAGCCGTATATGCCTCATCCAAGTCTACCTCGCCATCCATGTCGATGCCGCTATCGACGACTGTGTCAACGACATCGAGCGCGAGGGTTTCTACCACCAACACCCTGCCCTCCACAAAGCCTACCTCGTCGCCATGTCCCTCGTCCGCCTATGCCAAGGCGACAACGCCCAGGGGCTGAACCTCATAACCAAAGCCGCCGAGATAGCCCAATCCCTCCACACCTCCACAGCCGACGCATGGCGCATAGCAGCCATACGTGCCGAAGCACTCGCACGCCTCAACCGTACCGACGAGGCCAAAGAGTACCTCGCCTTCTGCCAAGAGTACCTCAACGCCATTTCCATCTCCCAATCTCACCCCTACTTCTCCCGCTTCAGCTATTTCCTTGTCGAGGCTCGTGTGGCTCTCGACGAGAACCGTATAAACGATGCCAAGAAGATCCTCCTCGACACCGACATCCCCAAGATGATGTTCGACAAGACTTCTTTCACGCACCGCTACTACTCCCTCCTCGAACGCTACTACGTCATGATCGGCGACTACGCCTCAGCACGCCAAACCCTCACCATCGCCAACTCACGCTACCGCTACCTCCTCTCCGTCAACGCTCGCGCCCGTGCCAAGGATATGGAAGTCGCCTTCCGCGAGGATACCACGATTCTCCGTCAACGCATGGACATCAACATGCGTAAGGCAGCTGTGGGTAATGTCAAACGTCAAGTCTTCATTGCCACGGTCATAATCCTCGTCGTGTTCATCATCGTCGCCTTCGTCTGGATGCGCAATGTTTGGGGACGTAACGCACGCAAGATTAGAGACAGCGAGGCTCTCAACAAGCAGATGGCCGAGGAGATGAAACGGCAAACAGCCTCCTTCATCAACCGCAACCGACTAATCCTCGCCCGCAACGCCGATATGGCCGCAAGCCAAAGCTACGCCCAACGTCTCCAACGTGGCATACTGCCCGATATGAGCCACCTCGTGCGGCTCGGCTTCAAGAACTCCTTTGTCATGCGTGGCAATGTCGATGTCACCTCCAGCTGCTTCTTCTGGTACAAACGTATTTGCGACCACCTCCTCCTGTGCACCGCCAACTCCGAATGGGATGGTGTCCCAGGCGCCATGCTCTCCATGGTCGGCCTCACTCTCGTTGAGGAGGTCTCCTCACGCTACGACGGCAAGGAGACAGCCTCCGAGATTCTCACCGACGTGGAACATGGTTTCGTGCGTCGACTGCCCGACCGCCGTTGGCGTAGCAACCTCTCCATGTCCGTAGCCATAATCGACCAAAAGGCAAACCTCATCCGCATAGCCTCAGCTGGTGTCGATGTCATGATGCGTCGTGCCGGTGTGATAGAGGTGATACGCGGCAGCGAGAAGTTGGTTGGAGAAGTCAAAGATGTCCGACGCCAAGAGGACGAAGTCCGCCCATGCAACTCTAACGACGCCATATACCTCTACTCCAGCACCCTCACTAAGGTCTACGGCGGTAACGATGGTCGACAACTCGGCGAGGTGGGTCTCCACGATATGCTCGCGCACATATCCCGCCTCCCTGCCGAACTCCAATACGATACCATGCTCAACGAGATGCTCCTGTGGAAAGCAGGACGCCCAATGAGCGACGATATTCTCCTCTTATCTGTGACAATGCCATGAGGTCTCTCGCGCACATACTCGTCCTCTTGGCCCTCATCCTGAGTGTCGCCTTCCCCTCCTGCAAGAATAATAATGTCGAGGAGGAGGAGAAGGTCGTTGGCGGATATGAGCGCAACATCCAACTTGTCAATCAAGCCCTCGACCAAAACGACACTGCCCTCGCGCGTCTCGCCATAGACAGTGCCGAGCTCTTCGCTTTCGGTTTCGCACGTCGCAACGAGTTACTCGCCTACAACATCCTCCTCGACCCTCATGTTGCGCAAATCAACCTCCGCAGCATACTGACCGCACTCGACTCACTCGCAGGACATGGCGAGGTCGACGACCGTGTCACCATGCGCCTCCTCGAGCAATACGCCTACCAACTGTCGCGCCACCACAACGCCGACGAAGCCTACCGCACACTCGACGAAGCCGCCTCCATAGCCTACCGCATAAACGAGAGCGTCGCCTACGTCCGCATAAAACTCAAATGCCTGAAACGTCAAGAAATCCAAGGCAACTACATCGATGCTGTACGAGGCTACAGACAACTACTCGACTACGCCCGCAAACGTGGCCTGCGCTCCTCCGAGGTCAACGTCCTCTACCGACTTCTGAGCTCCTTCATCTCCATGGGCGACATCCCCTCTGCCCAGATATACCTCAGCGAGATGTCTACCGCGGCCGACACCACACCCATGTCGCAATGCCTATACCACCTTGCCGCGGCCAACATCAGCGTCTCTATCGCCGATACTGCCTCCTACTGCGAATCCCTCGATGCCGTGGCAACAGAGTTCGCTCGCGACTCCGTGGTAAGCTCACAGCTCGGCCTCACCTACTCCGCCTACCGCTCTTTCTACTACATCCTCAAGAACGACCCCCATTCCGCACAAGCCGTAATAGATAGCCTCAAAAAGGACTGGGACAACACCAACTCCCTGACCTATCGTTACATCGATGTCCTTGAGAGTATGATTCTCCTCAAAGAGGGTCGTCTCGACGATGCCAAAGAGAAACTCAACGACATAGACGCACCCCTCCTGCGCGCCACAAACGTCAACCTCTACGAGACCTACGCCGACGCCGTGACCGCCTACTACACCCTCATCGGTGACGAGCGTATGGCCTATTTCTTCCTGCGCTCCAAAACCTCACTCATCGACTCCGTCAAAGACCAGTCCATATACCACGACCTCGCCTACCGCAACATGGAGCATAAGCGAGACACAACCATCGTCTCGCAAGATCTCGAGCTCGACCAAGTAGGCGACCAGCAGCACCGTCTTGAAGTCGTACGCACCCTGTGGGTTTTCGTCGCCATAGTCATCATAATAGAGGCTCTCGGCCTGTATTTCATAATCTCCGTCCGTCGCATCAAGAAGCGCAAGCGTGAACTCGAATCCGCTTTCGCCCGTATGTCACAAGAGATTAAGCGCAAGCAAGAGCAACTCCAAGCGCAAAGAGAGCAACTCGACGAGCAGAACGAAGCCCTCGCCTCCGAACTTATGTTCGCCAACCACATACAGTCCAACATCCTCCAGTCCGAAGATGAGCTCGATGTCCGTGGCATCGACGACCACTTCATCATCTTCAGTCCATGCAACATGGTGAGTGGCGACTTCTACTGGTTCTTCGACTGTGGCGACAAGTTCTTCGTATGCGTAGCCGACGCCACAGGCCACGGTGTCCCAGGTGCTTTCATCTCCATGGTGGCCTCCACCCTCCTCAGCGACATTGCCAACGACCCCAATATGCGTGAACCCTCACGTATGATTGAACGCCTAAGCGACGAAATCGTACGTGTGATATGTAGCAATGTCGATGTCGTCAACAAGGATAGCCTCGACCTCTCCTTGCTATGTATCGACCGTGTAGCCGGTAAGGCTTCCATCTGCCTCTCCCGTCAAATGGCCTTCATCATCCATACCGATGGCAATTTCGAGACCGTCGCAGGTGTACGCCGCAGCGTAGGCGAGAGCGCAAGCATCGGAGGCGGACGCCCATTCGTGACAGTCGACCTAAACCTCTCCAAAGGCGACTGCATCTACATGACAACCGACGGTTTCTCATCACAATTCGGTGGCCCTCACAACCAGAAGTTCAAACGCAAACGTCTCGCTCACCTCCTCCAAGAGAACTACCAGCAACGTATGCTCATCCAACGAGACGCCATAATACGACGTTTCGACGATTGGCGTGGCGATAACGACCAGACCGACGATGTCCTCATGATTGGCCTCCGCATAGGCGACATGAAGTCATCGCGCTTCTCACGCTTCAACGGATACTCACACCATAAACCCTCCGACAACGACGATGCCATCGACGACTATCCGCAAGAGATGATTGACGGCGTAGTCTCCCTCGTCAATAACATCAACGACAAGATAACATCTGGCCCAGCCACGCTTCTCGATGTCCTCCCCCTCTTCGGCGAATGCTACATGGAGTGGGTCGACAACTGTGTACGTGTATCCCCGGCCGACCACGACAACTCCATATTCATATTCGCCGAAGTCACCACAGCAGACGACTTCTCAGGCTTCGCCGAACCTATCCTCAAAGTCGTAGTCACCATACCCGAATGGGCTAAGAACTCCATACCACGCACCACTGAGGCCAAAGTATCTCTCGACTCCGACAAGGAAACCATACGCCTCACTTTCATAGCTAAGAACTAACAAACACACACGACCATATATTACCATGAATATCACTTCCGCGCAATTCCTCGTCAGTAACGCCAAAGTGTCGCATTGCCCCAACTCTACACAACCAGAGTTCGCCTTCATCGGCAGGTCCAATGTCGGCAAATCCTCACTCATCAATATGCTCTGCAACCAGAAAGGCCTCGCCAAAGTCTCCGCGACACCCGGCAAGACCCAACTTATAAACCACTTCGACATCAACAAGGGCGAATGGTATCTCGTCGACCTCCCAGGCTACGGCTACGCTAAAGTACCACTCGGCGAGAAAGCCAAATTCCAGTCCATCATAACCGACTACGCCCTCAAACGTGAGCAACTGACCTCCTTCTTCGTCCTTATCGACGTGCGACACTCCATGCAGACTGTCGACCGCAACTTCATGGACTTCCTCGGCATAAACAACATCCCCTTCGCCATAATCTTCACCAAGGCCGACAAACTCACCCCAACACAAGTCGACCACAACGTCGAAGCCTACAAACAAGAGATGCTAAAGTCATGGGAGGCACTACCACCCATGTTCGTCACATCATCCGCCAAACACCAAGGACGAGACCTAATCCTCAACTACATAGGTAGCATCATCAACAACATGTCAGAGAACAAATGAACCGTATCACTCTGACACTCCTGTCCCTCCTGCTCCCTTCACTCATCCTCGCCCAAATGCCCGAGGACCTCATGGAACGTGAGATGCGTGGCATCTGGGTAGCCTCAGTAGCCAACATCGACTGGCCCTCCGCCCCAGGTCTCTCGCAAGAAACCCTATGCCACGAGGCCGATGCCATACTCGACCGCTCGGCGGCTATGGGGCTCAACGTCATATTCCTGCAAGTACGACCCTCATCCGACGCTCTCTACCGCTCCACCATCGAGCCTCCCTCCTACTACCTCGTGGGCGACAACTTCAACTCCCCACTATCTTTCGACCCACTCGCCTACTGGATCGAAGGCGCGCACCAACGTGGACTCGAACTCCACGCCTGGATAAATCCCTTCCGTGTCACCCCTAAGGCCGACTTCCCCACAGCCCCTACCCACCTCGCCCACACCCACCCCGAGTGGCTCATAAAGTACAACAACAAACTCTACCTCGACCCAGGCATACCCGACGCCCGAGACTACGTCACTCGTGTCGTGATGGACATAGTATCACGCTACGACATCGACGGCATACACTTCGACGACTACTTCTACCCCTACCCGGCCAAAGGCGAAGTGTTCGACGACAGTAAGTCATTCTCCAAATACAACCCCCGACACCTCACACAAGCCAACTGGCGACGCTCCAACGTCACCGCCGTAATAGCCTCCGTATCTGAGCAGATACGCACCCTCAAACCCTACGTCCAATTCGGCATAAGCCCCTTCGGCGTATGGCGCAATAAACGCGACGACCCCAAAGGCTCCGACACACGTGCCGGAGTGTCCGACTACGACGTCCTCTATGCCGACATACTCGACTGGATCGACAACAGCCTGATAGACTACGTCGTGCCGCAAATCTACTGGGAACATGGCAACAAATGGTGCGACTTCGATGTCCTGCAACGCTGGTGGGGCGAACGTAGCACCAACGGCACTAAAGTATTCATCGGTCACGCCGTATTCAAAATCAACGACGGTAAGGTCCCCAACGCCGGATGGAACTCCAAATCCGAGATGCCCGACCAAATAGCCAAAGTCCGCAAGAACGCCAAACTCGACGGCAGCATCTACTTCAGCTACCGACAATTCAACCGCGACATACTCGGTTTCGAGGACTACCTCGCCTCCAACT
This sequence comes from uncultured Marinilabiliaceae bacterium, assembly GCA_964588595.1. Lineage (GTDB taxonomy): Bacteria > Bacteroidota > Bacteroidia > Bacteroidales > Marinilabiliaceae > W3P20-009. Next base: position 4,620 of record CAZPPW010000038.1, on the reverse strand, counting down.
TCTACCAACATAAGACCCTACAAGTACCCGTCACCAAAGGCCATGCCGACAATATCGACATAACACACCTCGAACGCGACGGACGCACCCTCTCATGGAACGTCGAAGGCGATACCTCACAAGTCCGTTTCTACGTCGTCTACCGCGCCCCACGCTCCGAAGCCGACAAGATAGGCGCCAACGAGACTATCCTCTCCATCGTCGACAAACCCACCACAACCCTCACCGTATGCCAAGGCAAACGACAACGCTACGTCTACCGTGTAGCGGCCGTCGATAAGTTCCGGGTCATACACGGTCTCTCTCGACGCATAACCGTGCGAGAGGGTGGGGGAGACTAACTCACGTCATGCCCTATGTTACGTCGCGACTACATCCTGAAACTCATTCAAGACCTCTTCGCTGCCATTGCCAACCTACTCGAACGTGATGGCGACGACTCCGAACGTCAGAAACAAATAGAAGCCCTATACGCCACATTCGGCAACAACAAGGACTTCTTCCGACAAGCCGACGACGACCAGCTCATCTCCACAGTAGCACAAACCGCCGCCGACGCACAAGGCATATCCCTCGACCAACTACGCCCCGACGAACTGCTACAACGCATCGAGCTACTCGCCGCACTCCTCTACGCCGACTTCAAAGTCTCCAACCTCTCCCCCAACCTCCGACACGACGTTGCCCTACGCTCCCTCAACCTATACTCACGCATCGACGACTCCTCCGACACATTCTCGCAAGAACGTATCGACCGTATTAACGAACTCTCCTCTTTCCTCTCCCAAAACCTATAACTTCCTACCTTGATTAAGCAACTTAACTTCAACCTCGCCCCAGCCGACGCTGCCGACGAACTCTTCTGCCGACGCAAAGCCGCAACCGACCTCAATATCCCAGAGTCCGACATTGCCGCCATGCGACTTGTACGACGCTCCATCGACGCACGCCACAAGAACGTCACCGTCACCCTGACCTACGACGTCTTTATCGGCGAGGAGCCACAGCCACAACAACTCGACCTCCCAGGCTACAACGACGTACACAACGCCGACCCCATAGCCGTGGTAGGTGCTGGACCAGGCGGCCTGTTCGCTGCCCTTCGCCTTATAGAGCTCGGACTACGCCCCATAGTCCTCGAACGTGGCAAAGACGTGTCCGAACGTAAGAAGGACCTTGCCCAACTTAACCGCAACGTCACCCTGAACCCCGAATCCAACTACGCTTTCGGCGAGGGTGGTGCCGGCACATTCTCCGATGGCAAGCTCTTCACACGCAGCACCAAGCGTGGCTCCGTACGCAAGATCCTCGAAGTATTCTGCCACCACGGCGCGCAACACGATATCCTCATCGACGCTCACCCTCACATCGGCACCGACAAACTCCCCTACGTCATAAAGGCCATGCGCGAGACTATCCTCCAACATGGCGGAGAAGTCCTCTTCAACGCTAAAGTAACCGACATCCTGACCGACGGCCACAAGGCCACAGGTGTACGCCTCGCCGACGGCTCCTCCATCGACACCCGTGCCGTGATACTCGCCACAGGCCACTCCGCACGCGACGTATACGAGATGCTACTCCGCCAAGGTATAGCACTCGAAGCCAAGACATGGGCAATGGGCGTACGCGTTGAGCATCCACAAGACCTCATCGACGAGATCCAATACCATAGCCCCGACGGCCGCGGACAATACCTCCCCCCAGCCTCCTACTCCCTCGTCACCCAAGTCGATGGCCGTGGCGTATACTCCTTCTGCATGTGCCCAGGCGGTTTCATCGTTCCCGCCATGACCGGACCTAACCAGCAGGTAGTAAACGGCATGTCTCCCTCCCACCGTGGCTCACCTTTCGCCAATAGCGGCATAGTCGTCGAGATACACCCCGAAGATATAGGCCCCTTCGCCGACGATGGCGTCCTCGGTGGCATTCACTACCAAGCCGAACTTGAGCGTCTCGCCTACGTCAACGGCGGACACGGCGTGATAGCACCCGCGCAAGGCCTCGCCGATTTCGTCGACGGACGACTGTCCTACGAACTGCCCGACTCCTCCTACGTCCCCGGCCTCGTCTCCTCACCCCTCCACTTCTGGATGCCCGACAACATCGCCTCCCGACTGCGTAAAGGCTTTGACGACTTCGACCGACACGCACATGGTTTCGTCACCAACGAAGCTATCGTCGTGGGTGTAGAGAGCCGCACATCATCCCCCATACGTATATCACGCGACAACGACACTCTCCAGTCCCTCTCCCTACCCGGCCTATACCCATGTGGCGAAGGCGCCGGCTACGCAGGCGGCATAGTCTCCTCAGCCATAGATGGCGAACTATGCGCCGAAATGGTCGCTCAATATCTTCACTAACCCCCTATGCCCAACACCCCAGACGACGACCTCTTCCTCCGTATCCTCCGTCACTACTGGGGATACGACTCCTTCCGCTCCATACAACTGCCCATAATCCGCTCCATATACAGCGGACACGACACCCTCGGCCTAATGCCCACCGGCGGAGGCAAATCCATAACCTTCCAAGTACCAGCTCTCGCACTCGACGGCACATGCCTCGTCATAACACCACTCCTCGCACTTATGACCGACCAAGTAGCCGCCCTCCGACGACGCGGCATACTCGCACACGCCGTCAACTCCATGATGTCCCACGACCAAGTACTCACAGCCTACGACAACTGCATCTTCAACGCCTGCAAATTCCTCTACCTCGCACCCGAACGCCTCACCAACGACCTCTTCCTCACCAAACTCCCACATATCCACATCTCCATGATAGTCGTCGACGAAGCCCACTGCATCTCACAATGGGGCTACGACTTCCGACCCTCATACCTCAACATAGCCGACATACGCTCCCTCCTCCCCAACACACCCATCCTCGCGCTAACCGCCACAGCCACCCCCGAAGTAGCGCAAGACATAATGCAGAAGCTCAAATTCCCCACCCCAAACCTCCTCTCCATGAGCTTCGCACGACCCAACCTCGCCTACATAGTCCGCAACGCCGAGGACAAAGAAGCTCAAATGCTCCACATCCTCTCCTCCACGCCAGGCTCCGCCATAGTCTACGTACGCAACCGACGCCTAACCTCCCTCTACGCCAAGTTCCTCAACGCCAACGGCATATCCGCCGACTTCTTCCACGCCGGCATACCCGCCAAAGACAAAAACCGCAAACAAGAACAATGGACCAAAGGCGACACACGCGTCATAGTAGCCACCAACGCCTTCGGCATGGGCATCGACAAACCCGACGTACGTATCGTAATACACATGAACCCGCCCGACTCCATAGAAGCCTACTTCCAAGAAGCCGGTCGAGCAGGCCGCGACGGACGCAAAGCCTACGCCATACTCCTATGGTCCCCATCCGACCCTAAATCCCTACGCACCAAACTCGCCAACTCCTTCCCCCCAGTCGACTACATCAAGACCCTCTACAACTCCCTATCCAACCTCTACCAAATAGGCCTCGGATGCGGCGACCAATACGTAGCCCAATTCAACCTCGAGAAATACTGCGACGAGACCGGACACTTCCCCCCCACCGCCTACGCCGCACTCACACTCCTCCAACGTGCCGGCTACCTCGCCTACCAACCCAACGTCGACCTCGACGCACGACTAATGTTCCATATCGACCGACAACGACTATACACCATACAAGAACACTACCCACACCTCGCCCCCACCATAATAGCACTCCTCCGACTCTACACCGGCCTATTCACACAATACTCCCTAATCGACGAAGACGACATAGCCGACGTGGCACAACAACCACGACAGCAAACCTACCTATACCTGCAAGAACTCGACCGCCTCGGCATACTCTCCTACAACCCACAACGACACACACAAACACTAACCTGGCTACAACCACGAGTCCACGAAGACAACCTCATCTTCCCACCAGCCATATACGACGACCGCCACGCCGACGCACAACGACGCATCGACAGCATAATCAACTACGCCACCAACAACAACCAGTGCCGCAGCCAAACACTACTATACTACCTCGGAGAACCCAACCCACAACCCTGCCAACAATGCGACGTATGCCTCCGACAAGCTAACTATACAACGTCTTCCTGAACACCACACTATCACCCCTACCCAACACCAACCGCAACCAACCATTATACAAGAAACCCGCACCATAACCCAACACCTGAATCCCCCCAGCCCAAACACTCAGCAACCCCACCTCCACACTCCTGTGAGCACGCCACGAATCCACAAACAACAACAACCCATACCCCACAATAGGCCCCACGCACCACCAACGCCACAACAACGCACCCACCAAGCACCCCACAAAACCCAACAACGCCACACTCGGCAACACATGCACCAACTTCAACGCCCCCCTGTGACGCTTAGCCAAATCCACACGAGCCGTACCCGAACAGAACACCTGCTTGAAAAACGACCTGAACGTCGACCGACGCTTATGATACACAAACGCACCCACCACCAAACCCAACCCATAACCAGCCTCCTTCACCTTCATGCAAAAATCAATATCCTCACCATAACGCATCCCCGAAAAACCTCCCACTGCCTCAAACACATCCCTCCTCACACCCATACTGTAACT
>CAZPPW010000037.1:0-19028 GCA_964588595.1 uncultured Marinilabiliaceae bacterium | reverse complement strand
AACCACTCGCCCCGAGAGACCACAGTCCCTCGGGGCGAGCGCATATATATTACCTATCTTTTTAGAACTTGGCGTTGCGCATATCGCCAGTCTCTTCAAAGGCGATGTGCATGGCGAATGCCTTGGCGAGGGTCATAGGGGTGTGGCACTTGCCCTCACGCAACTTGAGGTAGTCCCAGAGGAGCTGCTTGTAGTCGGGGTGTACGCACTTCTCGATAATCTCGTGAGCCTTCTGCACCGGGCTCTTGCCTCGAAGGTCGGCGACACCATATTCGGTAGCCACGATCTTGACGGAGTGCTCGTTGCTGTCGGTGTGCGTCACCATAGGGACAATGGCGGATATGACACCACCCTTGGCTACTGACGGGCAGGTGAAGATGGAGAGGTAGGAGTTGCGGGCAAAGTCGGCCGAGCCACCTATGCCGTTCATCATCTTCTGACCACTGACGTTGGTGCTGTTGACGTTGCCGAAGATATCCATCTCGAGAGCCGTGTTGATGGCGATGATGCCAAGGCGGCGTATCAGCTCGGGGTGATTGGTTATCTCTTGTGGGCGGAGCATGAGCTTGCCCTTGAAGAAGTCGAGGTTGTTGTAGACCCTGCTGAGCATATCGTCGGAGAGGGTCAGGGAGCTACCCGAAGCGAATGATATGCGGCCATTCTCCATGAGGGGTATGACAGAGTTCTGGATGACCTCGGTGAACATGGCGAATGGAGGGATGTCTTGGCACTCACCGAGAGAGCCGAGGACAGCATTGGCGATATTGCCCACACCACTCTGGAGGGGCAAGAACTCCTTGGGTATGATGCCCTTGCGCAACTCGCTTATCAGGAACTCTGCGACGTTCTGACCTATCTTGGTCGTCACGGGGTTAGGCTCGGTGAAGGCAGCAATGGTGTCGGGCATATTGGTACGCACCACGCCGAGCACTTTGGAGGGGTCTACCTGTATGGCGTCGGAACCAATCCTGTCGCCAGGGGTATAGACGGGTATTTCCTTACGGTAGGGAGGGTTGAGTGGCTCGTATATATCGTGCATGCCCCTGATAGCCTCGGGGTGATGCGCATTGAGCTCGATGATAATCTTATCCGCGCTCTTGCAGAGTGTAGGAGAGATGCCGACGCTGCTTGTTGGTACGACCTTGCCATCTTCAGTTATGCTGGAGGCCTCGATGATGCAGACATCCATGTGACCGAGGAAACCATAGCGGAGGTCTTGCGCCACATGGCTAAGGTTGAGGTCGAAATATTGCACCTCCTGGCTGTTTATGGCGGCGCGCATATCCTTGTGCGACTGGAAGGGGGTTCTGAACTTCACCGCATGGGCACGAGCGAGTGCGCCATCGATAGGGTCGCCCGTTGCGCCACCTGTGATGAGCCCCACACGGAACTCGTTACCCTTGGCATGCTCGGCCTCGGCACGTTTGGCGAGGGCGGTAGGCACAGCCTTGGGAGTACCTACTGAGGAGAAGCCGCCTATACCTACCACATAGTCGTTTTTGATATACTCTGCGGCCTCATCAGCCGTCATTTCACGAAAGCGCATATTTATAATATCTGTTTGAATGTCGATGTTGTATTCCGATGCGCAAAATTACACATTAAGAGAGAATTGCACAACATCGGAGTGGCATTTCTTACATCGGGTGCAGAAGTATACACATTGAGTGAATATCTATACAACAAAGAGGGGAGACTCACACTCACCCAAGACTTAAAAAAATACAGCCAACTTCCAGCCATACTTTGTTATTTGTTTAACACTCCGTATATTTGCCATCACTAAGAGACGAGGATTTGTGAATTTCGGACGCAATATGGTCTTTTAGTCACTAATTATCCCGAAATCTATCATAACTGTGAATATATGCTTACAATAAGCCAGGCCGTCGAAAAGGTTGTCAAGGTGAAACCATTCGTCACGGAAGCTCTGTGCGAAGGCCTCATCAACATATCATCGTTGTCGCGCCAGATACACCCGATGGTTGAGAAACTTACGGGAAAGGAAGTGAAGCAGGGCGCGATAGTCATGGCCCTGAACCGTCTGGTGCCGAACCTGAAGGGCAACTCGGAGATGACGTACAGGAACATGATAACGTCGCTGGGTGATATAATAGTGCGTTCTGACTTGACGGACTACACATTCAGGAACTCGTCGACCATCATAGAGAACCATGTGAAGTTGATGACGAAGTTGGTGGGGCGTCAGGACCAGTTCTACACCATGGTGAGGGGCGTGTTTGAGTCGACGCTGGTTGTGGGGGCGGAAGTGTGCCCGCTTGTGGATCAGTATTTCTCGAACGAGGAGTGCTCGTATAGGAACTCCAACTTGTCGGCCATAACGTTGAAGTTGTCGACAGGCAATGTGCATTTCGTAGGCTTCTACTATCAGATATTGAAGTTCATAGCGTGGGAGGGCATCAACGTCAAGGAGGTGATATCGACTACCAACGAGTTCACAATAATCGTGGCCGAGGAAGATGTCGACGCGGCATTCGCCATACTGAAGAACCTCAAGCAGAGCGGCAAAGTTCTCGAATGAACCATCAACCCCAACTCTCCATATCCCTCATGCGCACACTCATCATGACCATCGTCTTGATGGCGACGGCTATCGGCGCATACGGACAGCAGAAGTCCCAAACTACGGGCAAGTCCAACAGCACGGGCAACAAGGACGCGGCTAAGGTGCTGCCCCATGTGAAGACGTGGCGCATGACGGACGACTTCACTATGGCGGACACCGTGGCTGTGGACACCATCGTGGCGGAGCATCAGGTGCATAACCCGATATGGAGACGCAGCCCCGCCAACGTGACCTTAGGAAACCTCGGGTCGCCATCGCTCACTACATACTACCCCGCAATAAGGCGCGACGAAGGCAACGTGTTCTACACGGCATTGCTGCCCATCATGCTTAACCCCGAGGACTTCCGATTCTTCAACACCAAGACACCATACGCCAACCTGACGTACCAGAAGGGCATACCCAAGGCACGCAGAGAAGAGTTTTTCTCGGCACTGTTCACCCAGAACATCAACAAGAAGGTCAATATAGGCGCACGCCTGGATATCAACGCCACGATAGGACGATATGAGGGCATGAGCACATACAACAGCAAGTTTGGAATGTGGTTCTCGGTGGATGGCGACTACTATAAGACGCAACTGCAGGCGTGGTATCAGAAGTATGACATTGATGAGAATGGTGGCATCACGAACGACAGCATAGTGATGTATCCTGAACAGTTTGACTATGACAATGCGGAGGACTATCCTGTGCGTTTCATGGATGTCAACAATCGTCTCGCGTCATACAGGTTGCTATGGGCTAACAGTCTGGATATTGGAAGCGTGACGAGGACTGAGGGTGACTCTGTGGAGTATGATGTACCTGTGGCGACGGCATATTATAAGTTCTACGCAGACAAGTCGCACCACGAGTTCAAAGTGTCGGACTTGTCGAACTATGCGGAGGATTTCTACTCGTATTTCCCTGCCATATACACTAACCCGTCGTACACCAATGATAGGCGTAAGTATATGCTTATCAGCAATATGTTTCAGTTAAAACTCAATGAGGAGTTTAACAGCTTGCTGCGTTTCGGCGTACGTTTCTTCATAGGTAATGACATACGGCAATACTATTGGGATGCGCCGACTGATGTGGTGATAGACACTGAGACGGAGGAACAGACGCTGGAGTTTCATAGGAATAAGGAGAACAGGGTAAGCTCATATTTTGGTGGGCAGATATTCAAGAATATAGGCGACAGGCTACGGTGGAACGCTGGGATAAAGTTCATATTCCAAGGGTATAACGCTGGCGACCTTGATGTCAATGGCCTGCTGAGTGTCACGATAGGCAGTGGGCGATGGGCAACGGACGTATATGGCAAGGCATCGTTTGAGTTGCGCACACCGTCATTATGGGAGGAGAGCTATTGCTCGAACCACTACAAATGGGACGTGGCACTCGACAGGGAGCAGTCGCTCAACATCAGTGGCGGACTGAAGGTGCCAGGTATAGGAGTTGACGTGTCGGTGTTCAGTGCGACGCTTAACGACCGTGTATACTTCAATCAGGAGGGCATACCGTCGCAGAAGAGTGATGTGACCCAGGTGTTTGGCGTAGGAGCCAGGGCGCACTTGGTGCAGAGCCATACCAACTTCAACTCCATCATACGTTTGGCGGTGCAGAAGACATCGGACAATGACGTGGTGCCAGCACCCGCTTTCGCCTTATACGCCTCGTCATATTGGGAGCGTAAGTTCTTTGGCGTATTGCTGACGCAGATAGGGTTCGACGTGCATTACAACACGAAATACTATACACCGGCCTACATGCCAGGCATCATGCAATTTGTACCACAGTCGGAGCGTGAGGTAGGCGGTTATGGCTATTTTGACCCGTTCATCAACTTCCACCTGAAGAAGATACGCGCATACGTCAAGATGGAACACATCAACAACCTATGGGGCTCGAACGACCACTTCAACACTATACACTACCCAGCCAACCCGCACACGTTTAAGTTTGGCCTCTCTTGGAATTTCTACGACTGATGGAGCAAGTATTAGACAGTGAGTTAGGCAGGCTCAACGACCCACAGCGTGAGGCCGTCACGGCTACACCAGGACCTATGCTCGTGATAGCGGGAGCAGGTTCGGGCAAGACACGTGTCCTGACGATGCGCATAGCATACCTCATGGCGAATGGCGTCAAGCCCTACAACATACTTGCCTTGACGTTCACAAACAAGGCGGCAAGGGAGATGAAGGAGCGCATAGCCAACATAGTAGGACCTAAGGCCAAAGAGCTATGGATGGGGACGTTCCACTCGGTATTCTCACGTATCTTGCGTGCCGAGGCTGCCACACTTGGCATATCGCCCGACTTCACCATATACGACGCAGAGGACTCGCAGAAGCTCATCAAGAACATCGTCAAGGAGATGGAGCTAAGCGACAACTACAAGCAACGTGACTTGGCGTCGATAATATCGAAGGCGAAGAACGACCTTGTATTGCCCGCAGCATACGCGCAGGACAAGGATCGTATGCTCGGCGACACCTTGGCGCATAGGCCTAAGACGGTGCAAGTGTACCAGCAGTATGTGGAGGAGTGCAAGAAGGCCAACGTGCTCGACTTTGACGACCTCCTGCTATACACGGAACAACTCTTCGCCAACCATCAGGATATATTAGAGAAGTACCAGCAACGGTTCATGCACATCCTCGTGGATGAGTATCAAGACACGAACCATGTGCAATATGCCATAATAAACCGACTGGCCAAGGCGCACAAGAACATTTGCGTGGTGGGAGATGACGCACAGAGCATATACAGCTTCCGCGGGGCGAGGATAGAGAACATACTGAACTTCCAAAAGGACTACCCCGAGACACGCGTGTTCAAACTGGAGCAGAACTACCGTTCGACACAGAATATAGTCAATGTGGCGAACAAGCTTATAGCCCTGAACAAGAGACAGCTACATAAGGACGTGTTCTCGAAGGGCAACGTAGGGGAGTTTGTGCATGTATGGGAGAGCAGTGACGACAGGAGCGAGGCACGCAGGGTGGTGGGTGATATACACAACCGGACCACACTGAAAGGTTATTCGTTTAACGACTGCGCCATACTGTACCGCAACAACTTCCTGAGCCGTTCCATGGAGGAGCAACTGCGCAACATGGGGATACCCTACCGCATATATGGCGGCTTGGCGTTCTATCAGCGCAAGGAGATAAAGGACGTGCTGGCATACCTGCGCCTCATAGTGAACCATAACGACATCGAGGCGTTGCGCCGCATAGTGAACTACCCGAAGCGTCAGATAGGCGACACCACAGTGGCCAAGGTGGAGGCCACGGCAACAGAACTCGGTTCGACACCATGGGACGTGATGACCATAAGCACACAAATGGTGCAAACTGGCCTTAAAGAGGCTACACTAAGCAAGATATCACGCTTCACGGCACTTATAGACACCCTGACACAACAGTCGGAGAAAATGGACGCCTACCAACTCACCGTCGAGGTGCTGTCGCAAAGCGGCCTACTTGCCCTGCTCAACGCGGAGAAGACTACCGACGAGGGCAAGGAGCGATACGCCAACGTGCAGGAGCTGCTCAACGCCATCAAGGAGTATGTGGACGAGAACGGGAGTGAAGATGAACCGGCACGTGTGTCAGACTACCTGCAACAAGTGAGCCTGATAACCGACATGGACCAGGATGACGAGGGGGAGAAGGTGACACTCATGACGATACACGCCAGCAAGGGACTTGAATTCGGGTGCGTGTATATAGTGGGCGTGGAGGAGGAGATATTCCCAGGCGACAGATGCGGTTTCGATGCCGACTCGTTGGAGGAGGAGCGTAGGCTGATGTATGTGGCACTGACACGAGCCAAAGATGTGGCGACGGTGAGCTATGCCACGACACGCTACCGGTTTGGCAAGGTGTCGCCATGCAGCCGCAGCCGCTTTATATCGGAGCTTAACATGGAATATTGCGATGGACTGCGCGAACTGTCATCATTGCCATCCGACGACGCCTTCGTAGAGGAGGGTGACATCTTGGCGGCAAGCCCATGGACCATGAAGCGCAAGCAGATGTTCGTGCCACGCACACCAAGGCAGACATTCACAACCATAGGAAACATAACGCCCATAACCCCTCCCACGCGATATAAAAAGGTGGAGCATCGCCTGACGACCGAAGACCTTGCCACAGAGACCACAACACTGACCGAGACCCCCGACGGTAAGTTCAAGTTAGGCTCACGGGTCAAACATTCACGCTTCGGCATAGGCACCGTCAAGGAGATTATTGGCGGCAATAGTGATGATATGAAATTGAGAATCGCCTTCGAGCATGAAGGAGAGAAGACTCTTCTCCTTAAATTCGCACGACTCGAAGCACTATAAATCAACTGATATGAAACCCACGAGATTCCTCCTCACAGTATGCGGCCTGATGGTCGCAATGCTTGCCGGCTCATGCTCACATAAAGGCAGCTCGAGCTTAGCAAGCCATAAGCAGACCACCACATCACGCCAAACTCCCAAAGTGAAGCAGACCTCAAGCGAGTCTGCAGCCGACCGCGCGGCACGTATCAAGGCGGAGAAAGCAGCCGAGCAGAAAGCCAAACAAGAAGCCGAAGAGGCTAAGCAGGCGGCACTAAAGGCCAAGGCTGACGCCGAGAAGGCTGCCAAGGAGGCCGAACAAGCGGCTAAAGAGGCAGCGGCACAGAAGGTGGTGGTGAAAGAGGAGAAAGTGAAGATTGTGGAGACTAAAGCCGACATCGACGAGTCGCACCGCTACCACATCATCATCGGCTCGTTCAAAGTGCTCCAAAACGCACGCCAACTATGCGAGGATGCCATAGCCAAGGATTTCCTGCCAAGCATCATGGAAAACGAGGAGGGCATGTATCGTGTAGGCGTATATTCGTCATCAACAGAGAGCACAGCCCGAACCAAGATTAAAGAGATGCGTAAAAAGTACCCGGAGTACGTGGGTATGTGGCTCTTGATAGAGAAGAAGTAGCAGAATGATGCGCCGGCGCGTCGCATATATAGCAATCATCATCACTGCCATCATCGGGGCATGCTCCCACGACGATGGCAGACCACTGTCGGCAGCACTGACCAACGGCACGGCAACCACGACCATGCCCACCGCCTACCCCACCGACAACGACAGCACGATAAAGGCACAAGCCCTACTGCTGCTCAACATGGTGGAGCATAACGACACAAACGCACGTGCCATAGCCGACAGCCTTATCGCCCTACGCGACCTCCACTGCTGCCTATGGGCGGCACAAACCGACAGCACGCACCGAGGAATCGTCGACCCATACGTCAGCGCGATAGTGGTATATTCACTGATTCACGGGGCAAAGACCGGCACACTGCCCCCCGACAAGGGAGAGACGGGACGTGAGAGCCTTTGCCACTTCATAGAGTATTTCGTAAGAGAGACCAACGACGACAGCCTAAGCATCACCGGATGCGACAACAACGACGTTGCGGCAACCCTTGCCCATGCGTGCAGGGAGATCGGGCTATAATAGCAATATTTCAACATGATAGACAGGTTTGCCGATGTGCGCATATTACGCTATCGGATAGAAGGATTTGAGGCTCTGCCACTGCGCACCAAGATGCTGCTATACCACTTGAGCCGTGCGGCACTCTACGGTCGCGACATATTCTACGACCAAAACTGCTCCCTCGGCCTGCAACTCCGCAAGGCTCTCGAGGCCATATACCTCAATGAGCAACAACGGGGCGAGGTCAACCCAAACATCGAGACCTACCTCAAACGCCTATGGTTCGCCAACGGACCACACCACCATTACAGCAACGACAAGTTCTCCCCCCACTTCTCCCGCGAGGAACTCATACACGAGGCCCATATAGCCAACATCGACAACCTGCTAACCCCCGATCTCCTCTCACTGATATTCGACCCCAAGGTATCCCCAAAGAAGGTCTCTCTCGACTCCTCGGGCGACCTCATCAAAGACTCCTCCGTTAACTTCTACGGCGACACCGTCTCCCAAGACGACGCCACAACCTACTACGCCCAACCAGGCCACCACCCCCTAAACAGCAAACTCACCAAAGACACCAACGGACACCTGACCGAAGAGGTATGGTGCGCACAACATGGCAAATATGCCAACCCGCTGACCCTAATAGCCAACGAGTTGCGCAACGCCATACCCTACGCAGCCAACCCCAAGCAGGCCAACGTGATAGCCAAACTCGTGGAATACATCGAGACTGGCGACCCCAAGCTGTTCGACGACTACTCCATACTTTGGCTCTCCGAACGTGACAGCGACGTCGATTTTATCAACGGCTTCATCGAGGTATACGACGACCCCCTGGGCCTCAAAGGCACTTGGGAGAGCATAGTCCAACTGGCCGACAACAACGCCAGCGAGAAGATCGCCGCAATAGCCGCCGACGCACAATGGTTCGAAGACCATTCCCCCATCGAGCCAGGATATAGAAAGCGCGTGGTACGTGGTGTATCGATGAGGGTCATTAACGCCGTGATGCTCGGCGGCGACTGCTACCCCGCACCTCCCATAGGCGTCAACCTGCCCAACGCCGACTGGATTCGCGAGCAATACGGATCAAAGTCCATTACACTCTCCAACATATCCGGCGCCATACACGACGAAGCCAAAACCTCCGGCGGCGTGCTAAGCGAGTTCGCCGCATCCGACGACGAGATAGCACGATGCAAACGTTATGGACGCACAGCCGACGAACTCCACACCGTCCTGCACGAATGCCTCGGCCACGGCTCAGGACAAATGCGCGACGGCGTAACCCTCGATAACCTCGGGGAATATGGCAGCACCATCGAGGAAGCCCGAGCCGACCTCTTCGCACTATACTTCATGGCCAATAAGCACCTACGCGACTTAGGCATCGTGGAATGCGAAGACGTGGCATGGGCCGAATACGACAGCTACCTCCGTAGCGGCGCACTCGTGCAACTGGCAAGGATCGAGGAAGGACGCACCATCGAGGAAGCACACATGCGTAATCGCGCCATGATAGCCCGATGGATCATAGAGCAAGGTGAATACCTCGGATATGTCTCGATGTACCAAAAAGACAATAAGCACTATATCTCCATATCCAACCACAGAGGCCTATGCACCCTGTTCGGACAACTTCTCTACGAGGTGCAACGTATCAAGAGCGAGGGCGACTACTACGCCGCAAAATCCCTGATAGAAACCTACGGCGTCCAAATCGACCCTGCCCTCCACCATGAGGTCAGAGAGCGATATGCCAAACTCGGTATAGCCCCCTTCACTGGCTTCGTCAACCCACGTCTGACGCTCATTAAGGACGACAACGGCAACGTAGCCAACGTCGAGCTTTCATACAATGAGACATACACCGAGCAAATGCTCCGCTACTCGCGCGAATACTCTACTATGTAGGGTCGCGCTCCTGATATGCCTGGCGTGCGCCTCCCCCTCGGCTCTCGCCCAGACCGTCGCATGGCGCATAGTGAAGGGCATCGAACCCTTCCAAAGCGTCATAGTGGCGCCCAACATCAACGTCACCCTCGTAATGGACGACGAAGCCAGTCTGCTACCCACCGACGTGGCAAGGCGCATAAACAAGCGCAACGGAAAAGTGTGCGTAGTAAAGGGCGAACCCTCAGTAGTCAAAGCGGTCGACTGCCACGTCGAGAACGGCACACTATCCCTATCCGCCAAGAAGTTCAAGTACAGACGCTCACGTCGCATCGACATATACGTCCTCTGCGACTCCACTCTGCAACTAATCCACGGCACATCGGGCGGCAACATCCAAACCCGTGGTTGCCTACGCCTCGCCGATGTTGTCATCAAGGCCGACTTCGCACAAGACATTCACCTCGCCGCACGCGCGCAATCCGTCCGCATCATCGCAAACAACCACTCTTCAATACGCCTCACTGGTAAACTCAACAGCGTCGACGCCTCCCTAACAGCCGCAAGCAAACTCAACACCTCCGAAGCCGAAGTCACCTCACTCCACCTCACAGCCGCCAACGAGTGCCATGCCAACATCACCGCAAGCATGTCATGCGCCATAGTGGCAACCCTCGCCACCAAGGTCACTCTCACCACCAACAACTCCTCTACCGTGACAGTCGATAAGGACGACATATCCCACGTCAGGATAGACCGACAATAACCCCTCGCCACGCCCAACGCCAATCAACCCCAAAACACCCCTATATGCTCCTTGCATGCTCCCTGCATGCTCCAACGATGCTCCAACGATGCTCCGCGGATGCTCCAACGATGCTCCGCGACTCTTTCACGCTTCCTCGTCAAACAACAAATATTTTCCACAACCACCCTTTTTTTGCCCTTACCACAAATACAACCCCTACACCCCCCTCCCACACCGCCCATTTCTCAGTCGTGCGAACCCCAATTATGCCCTTTCGTCACACCTTTGTCCCATCTCCAAAAATAGCACACCACACCTAACCGCCACACGCCCCCTAACCCACTGACACCAAGACCATTACACCCCAAAAATCCACTACGGTGCGTTCCCTCCCCCACCCCACCCCTCACAACCATCTCCCCACAACCCGAAAAAAGCGTCCCCAACCCTCCCTCGGGTCAAGGACGCTCCATCTATTTCAGCTCTACGCTACTTCTTCGTCATGACGCACTTCGTCCCCTCGCTGATGTAATAATAATCCCCATACCACGCCGTGAAGTCCGCAAACGTAACCGTGCCGTCACTCCCCACAGTGCCAACAATCCCCGTGCTCGCAGACGTGGTCGACGCAAGCACATAGCCGCCATACCAATCCGTGGCGGCTATCGTAATCGTGCGTGCCTCCAAATCCACCGTCGCCTTGATGTCAACTCCCCAATCGTAGAAATTGGTTATAGTGACGCTCCCATCCTCATTGGCCACTATGCTCATCTCGTCCGTGCGGTCTATGCTCTGCTCCGACCAGTCCGACGAGAAATAGTCCGCCCCCGTGACGTGACCCTCATAACTCCCCACTAAGTCGCTAAGCGTGAGCGGCTGTGCCGTCTCGCCCCACGTGAACTTGTCCTTCCCGCCATCGGCATTAACCGCGCTACCATCGGCATTATAGAGATACACGAAGAACTCCACGCTCCCAGCTCCCTCATTCACAGTCAACTCGGAGTATTCTCCATAAGGATACATGCAGATGTAATAGTCGGCCGAGACGTAATAGTACGCGTAATAATAATCGTCAGTATAATAAGGTTCCACCGGGCTAATGGCCGACGAGCCCTCAGTCGCCGCAAAACTTATCGCATACCCCTCAACCCCGTATGGAGCCTCAATAGTATACGACCCGTCATCATACTGCACAAGCTCCGCCGAATACGTCTCTCCCAACACCGCCGAGCAATAAGTGCCTTTTTTGCGCATCACCTCCGCCTTGTTCCGATAAAACGTCAAGGTTATAGCCTCCGAGTCCGAGAACGCCTCATCCCCGCTCACAGCGCGTATCACGATGCTATACTCCCCCACCCCAAGTCCGCGCAACGTGAGACTGCCATACGCCGTCTCGCCCTCCACAGCCACCGAGTCCACAGTGTATGTATATGCATACCCCGCCGCATTCTCCACCTCTGGCCACGAGATCGTCACCACCCCGTTAGCCGTCGTAGCCACCGGCGCAGGCTCACCCAATGGTGTCACATCAGCCGTGCGCGCCACAAGCGTAGCCGTGGGCGAAGTCGTCTTGTCGGCCTCCAACGCGGCATACGCCCAGACGTTCAGCGTGTAGTCCGTGCTCGGCTCCAGCCCCGTGGCTATCACCGTGGTCGATGTCGTGACGCCCCCAAGCACCACCTCGCCGCCAGCGTCGACAAGCTCATACGCGTACTGCGTCGCGCCCGCCACACTCTTCCACGCGAACGACAACGAGCTCACTTTGGTGTTATACGCCGCAGGCGCAGGACTCTCAAGAGGGGTCTTGACAACGTCGTCTTCATCATCGTCACATGCCGTGAAGGCGCTCAACGCCACCGTGGCGGCAAATAGCAGGGTTACTATCTTTTTCATCATGGATTATCGGTTAATCTATTCTACTGGGTCAAAATAGAGCTTCACGTAGTTATAATAATCATACGAGCCGTCAGCATACGTGGACCAATAAGTGCCAAACTGACCATAGCCCTTGTCAAAAGCTATATACGAATAGTCCGTCGTGCCATACGTTGATAGTATGCACAACTCCTCGACGGTCTTCTCGCCAACCTCCCACTCCGGATACACTCCCTTGGCTGCATCGTAGAAGTAGAACGCCGTGACGCCCTCATCCACGTAGTCCACATAGTTCGTATAGGGCGAAATCTTATAATAGCCCGCCTGACCCGCCGCCGCGTCGCCCACAGTGAATATCATGTCAACGCCCGACCCAAGGAAACCGCGTATAGCGTAACGGTTTGTCGTGCCAAGACGCTCTATATCAACGTACCACGAGTTGTCCGTCCCACTTGTGGTGTAATACATCTGCGCATCCTCGACATACGTCTCCCACGTGGCGGCCATGACATACGACGCATATACCGCCGAGCCGTCAAGTCGCGTATAGTGGTCGGCATAGTCGTCCGGTATAGCCAACGAGAAACTATATCTCTCCGACACCGCAAGTTGCCCAAAGGTTATAGTCAAGTACGCCGTCTTCTGCCCCGCCGCAAACGCCACCGACTGCGGCACGGTCAACCCCTCTGCCGCCGACTGGCATATTATAGGCACCTCTGCCACAGCCGTCGTGTCCACACGCGACACAGCCACCTCTATCGACGTCCTCGCATCCGGCTCGTCTATAAAGTCACTCGGGTTCGACGCGTCAAAATACACCCGCATAGACCCCTCACGAGTAGGGTCGCCAGGGGTGAAGTCGTCATTCTTGTCGTCGCACGAGGCCAAGCCCACAAGCGCCAACACCATAAGGGAGATATGTAATACAGACTTAATCATTTACTTACGTTTCAGGTGTGTTTATTTGCAATATTGCTTGACGTAGTCCGTCGGGTCAGGGTTCATGACGATGGCCTTGTTGAAGCTCTTCTCCACATCCGAGATGTAGAAGTTGAACCACGGCGCGGCATAACCGGCCTTCGACTTCAACTGATACGCCTCAAGATAGTTCGTGCCGTCATCTTTGCGGTTCACTTGCAGCCCAAGCCGCTTATAATCGGCAAACAGCACATCCTCGCCCCAAAACTCGATATGCTTCTGCGCTATCATCTCGCTTATAAAGTCGTCAATGCTCGCCGCCTGGCACGTATACGACGCGTCCGTATAGCGGTATGAGTTCAAGAACGCCTCAAGCTGGCTCTTGGCCTCCGCTATGCCACTAAGCCGCAACGCTGCCTCCATCTTGATGAAATACATCTCCTCAACTCGCATGAGCGGTATCGCCACGAGCAACCCCTTCTCCTCCGAGTCCAAATCGCCACCCGCCGAGCGGTATTTGAGACTCGCATACGCCGGCACGCGGCTCCAATTGAGGTTGTCCTGCACAGTGGCGTTAGTCTCATCCTGCAACACAGTCTGATACTTGTCCTTAGGCGCAGTGGCCAACCCCGCGTCCTGGGGGTCTACCCACGTCGTCTTACGCCAATCGGCATCGGGCATAAGGTCATAGAGCCGCTTGCTGATGCAACGATATTCCTTCGTATACGCGGGGAACGCCCACGTGGGTTCTATGGCAAGGGTCCCGGTGACGGTCATCCAATAGCGCGGCGTCTGCTCCGTCGAGCTGTACTTAATGTCCCACACCCACGCCTGGTTCGCCGTGTTGAAGCCGGTCTTGGCGTCATGCCACTGCGACTCCGTCACGGGCGAATAGCCTGCGGCGATAACCCTTTCGGCATACTCCGCCGCACGCGTGAAGCAGTCGTTGGCGGTCGCTATGCCCAGCGACTTGTACCCGTCGTCATCCCCCTCATGCTGCAACTGCGTGGCAAGGTCGTCGGGGTTGCGAAGAAAGCGCGTGCCAAGGTTGAGCCAGAAGCGGGCAAGTATGCCATTCACGACATCCGCGTTTATATCGTTCTTCTCCGCACGGCTATACGCCCCTATATTAGCCTCCGCAAGGGCAAGGTCGCTATATATGAACCGGTAGATGGTATAGAACGGCACACGCGGATTGTCCTTACTCTCGTCGGCCGTGGTGTTCTCAGTGACGATGGGCACCGTGAGTCCCATAACCCCATTCGAGACTGCCTTTTGGTCGAGCGGCTCAATGCCCGTCTTGTAGAACTCATACATCATGGCAAGGTGCATATAGCACAACGCGCGGTAGGTGCGGGTTATGGCGAGCGACTGCCTGACCGACTCCGTCGCGCCATCCTCGTTGCGCGCGGCTATTATGCGGTTAGCGTTGTTGATGAAGCTGTAATAGTAGTAATAAGGGTAGCCCGAATAGGAAGTGAGGTACGTCGCGCTCTCAAAATAACGCTGATAGTTCCACGACGAGCCAGTGGTGGGCATGCCATCGAGCAGCACGTCACGCCATATCATATAACAGGGGTAGCCCCAATCGGCCACAGCCTCAGTGAAGCTGCCCGACTCCGAACCATAGGTGTCCACTTGTATCATCTTGGACTTCAGCCCACTGACGAGTTTGCTGAACGACTCACTGTCTCGGCCAATCTGCTCCTTCGAGGCCATGTCGGTAGGCTCAATCTCGTCAATACAGCCCGGCAGGAGGCACAAGGCAAGGAGACTGGCGTATAATATCTTGCTTTTCATAGTAAGTAATCAAATAGTGTTAGAACTGAATCGTTATACCCGCCGTGACAGTACGAGCCGGGGCATACGCCACATCGCTGCTCACCGAGCCCGCATAGCTTATACGCGGGTCGAAGCCCTTGCGCTTGCTCCAGTAGGTCAGGTTCTCGCCCGACACGTAGAGGCGCACATTGGAGAGCTTGATTGTGTTGACCCAGTTTTTAGGGAAGGTGTAGCCCAACGAGACGTTCTGCAAGGCAAGCCAACTGGCATCGGTCAAGAAGCGGTCTGACGTGGTGGCGCAATAGGTGTCGTCATATTGCAACCGCGGTATGTCGGACGTGGTGTTGGTCTCACTCCAAGCGTCGAGCAGGTCCTTATGCAGAGCCATGCCCGTGGAACCGGCGGTGGGCACGGACATCAGCGACTGGTAGCCCCAGTCCATAGCCTTGCCTCCAACCGAGTAGGCAAACGAGGCGTTGAAGTCGAACCCGAAGAAGGTGACAGAGGTGTTGAAGCCGCCATAGAAGTCGGGCAGAGCCGTGCCACAGTCAAAGAAATCCTTATCATCCGATATGTCGGACGGGTTCGTGGTGGTGATGAGATTGCCATCGGCATCGTGCATATACCACATAGACTGGCCGTCGGACGACACGCCGGCATACTTGCGCAGACGCCACGTGTACATCGGCAACCCCTCGCCATAGTAGTAGCTGCCACTCGTGTAGCCCGCATGGCCATCGAGGTCGTTATACTTGTTATCATCGTTGAGGCGCACAATCTCATTCTTATAGGCCGTGAGGTTAAGCCCCACGGTCCATTTGACCGTCTCGTTGGCAAAAGGCTCGCCCTCCAGCTCAATCTCCACGCCCTTATTGACCATATCGCCGATATTAGACGAGTAGCCGGCATAGCCCTGCGAGAGCGGCACACGCACCGTGCAAAGCATATCGGTGGTCTTGCGGTAGAAGTAGTCCACCCCACCACGAAGACGGCGCGAGAGCAACTCGAACTCAACACCCGCATTGGTGTTGGAGACAGTCTCCCACGTTATATTCTCATTGCCCACATTGCGCAGCACAAGGCCAATCTCGTCGCCCTCGCCCTTCTCGATGGTATAGGTGTCGGTGTAGAGGAAGTCGTCGATGTTGTCATTGCCATTCTGGCCGAAAGAGGCCTTAACCTTGAGGGTGTTGAGCCACGACACGTCGTCGAGCCAATCCTCACGGGTCATTATCCATGCGCCGCCCACAGAGTAGAAGTTGCCCCACCGATGGTCGGGATGGAAACGCGACGAGGAGTCGCGGCGATAGGAGAGCTGACCGAAGTATTTGCCATCGTAGTCGTAGAGGGCGCGGAAGAGCCATCCCTCGGTCTGATACTTGCTGTCGTACGACGAGTTGGAGATATAGGTCGTGGCGCCATTGAGCTCCTGGTTGCCGAAGTAGGAGAACATATTCTTGCGGTCGCCCGTCATGTAGTCGTACTTGTAGGTGTAGTTCTCATGGCCACCGAGCAGGGAGAGGTTGTGCACGTCGGCGAAGGTCTTGTTGTATTTGAGGAGCTCCTGGAAGTTGACGGAGTAGTAGTTGTAGCTATACTTGTAGACGTAGCCTCCCGGATAGCTCATGTTGCCATAGCCGTAGAAGGGGTTGATGGTCTGCGTCATGCGGTTGCCGCTGTAGTAGACGTTGCCGCTGGCGTAGAACTTCAGTCCGCCATAGATGTCGATGTCGGCATAGCCGTCGATATTGAACGAGTTGGAGACTGTGTTGTAGGTGTTGAGGTGTGCATCGGTCACGCCATTGCTCTGTGTGAGATAGGGGCGCACATAGTCGGAGCCGAGGGTAGCGCCGTCGCCATAGTCGCCCACCTTGCCATATTCGTCGTAGAGTATGTCGCCATTGGCGTCGCGGATATAGACGGGGTATATGGGAGCCATGAGGGCGGCCTGGTAGAAGATGTTGTTGCCGCTCGTGGCATCCTCGTTGGCAGTATTGGTGTCGGAGTGGGTGAAGTTGGCGTTGCCACCCACATTGAGCCATCGGTACACCTGGTAGCTGCCTTTGAGGCGGGCGGTGAAACGCTCGAAGTCGGAGCCCACGACGATGCCCTCATTGTTGAGGTAGCCGAGAGAGGCGTAGAACTGACCTTTATCGTTGCCGGCGTTGATGCTGATGTTATATTCCTGGCGGAGTGCGTCGCGGTAGGTCTCGTCGATCCAGTCGTCGGGGAGGATGGTGTAGACATTGCCGTTGTTGTAGACACGCGTGCCGAGAGTGGCGTTGGGGTTAAGCTTGCCATTGTCGCCCACAAGGTACTCGCCCTCTGGCACGGTGTAGGGTAGATAGGCGAGGCCGCCATCGGAGGGCGACTTATAGAGCTGCTCGTTAGCGTTCTGGTGGGCCTGATAGGGGGTCTGGCCTTTGGCTATGTTGGCGTTGTAGAGGGCCTTGTAGTATGTCTCGATATACTCGCCCGGGGCGTCGATGGTGTCGTAGCGTTTCGAGGCGCGGGAGGACCATCCCACTTTAGCGTCGAGCGACACGGAGGCGCCGCCCTGCTCACCTTTCTTGGTGGTGATGATGATCACGCCATTGGCACCACGCGCGCCATACAGGGCATTAGAGGCGGCATCTTTGAGGACAGTTATGGAAGCCACATCGGTAGGGTTGATGCTGCTCCATGCGCCATCGTAGGGGACGCCATCGAGGACTATGAGGGGGTCGTTGCCGGCATTGAGCGAGCTGAAGCCACGGATGCGGAACTCGGGGGAGGCATCGGGTGCGCCGGACGACTGGAAAGACTGCAAACCAGCCACGGTGCCTTGCAGGGCATCCATGACGCTATTGACCTGCCGTTTCTCGAGCGACTTGGAGTCGACGACGCCCGCTGAGCCAGTGAAGGAGGAGCGTTTCTGCTCGCCATAGGCCACGACAATGACCTCATCGAGCTCACTGTCGAGGGTGTGCATATTGACGGTCATGTTGGCAGCGGCGGCGATGACCTGCTCGTCCATGCCGAGGAAGGAGACGATGACGGAGTCGCCCGGTTTGGCGTTGGGGAGGGAGAATCGGCCGTCGATGTCGGTGACGGTGCCCGTGGTGGTGCCCTGGATGACCACTTGCGCGCCTATGACGGGTTGACCATTGTCGTCGAGGACGACGCCGCCGACTTGCTGGGAGACCTGCGCGAGGAGATTGCCGGAGGAGGCGATCAGCAGAGACGCGAGAAAGAGCTTAAGTCTCATAATGTTGAACTTGTGCATTAGATTGTCGTGATGGAGGTAGAGATACTGGAGTAGTATTTATTTCCGAGTGCAAGATTATGAAAATATAAGGAGAGTAGCAATAGTATATATGTGAAAGTGGGGGTGTTTGCTATTAAAAAGGCGGAAATGGGGGTGCGCGGCTTACGATTTGGAGGGTATGGGTGAGAATTTATGCAATAGGGAGTGAATATGGGGGAGAGGCTTGGGGAAGTTAGGGGGAGATGCCTTTCGGTGATAAAGTCCTCTCCTTTCCCCTAAAAACACTATCTTTGCCAAAAACACCCCGTACATCCCCATGACCACGCAGATCAGACAACTTCCATACGGCGTACACGACTTCCTCGACGTGCGGCAGAGTAACTTCTACTATGTCGACAAGACGATGTTCATCCCTGACTTAGAGGGGCAGGCGCGCAATCTCTTCTTCATCCGCCCGCGCCGCTTTGGCAAGAGCCTGCTCCTCGGCATGCTCG
>CAZPPW010000036.1:0-19152 GCA_964588595.1 uncultured Marinilabiliaceae bacterium | reverse complement strand
GTATCCACGACATCTTACTTAAGGGAATGGATATAAACTGCAAGATGGGAGGTCGTCTTTGATAAACGTCAAGTAGTTTGGAGATACATATTGGTTGCCTATGCGCCCGAGAGTTTACTGCTCTCGGGCGTGTCGTATTTCTCCATGTCATATTTTTCCTTACCTTTACCTATCCCTTTGGCAACCTTTTTGCTACTCCCCACTATACATGACCATCAACACCATCATACATACTCTCACCCTCTTTGCGGCGGTGCTCGCCTCACTAACTTGCGTTGCGCAATCTCATGCCGACGATGACAACCATGTCTCTGATAAGGCTGCGTACGGACTGCCTGGCAATGCCGTGGATCTTGGTCTCTCTGTGTTATGGAGCGACCAGAATGTAGGAGCCACGGAACCTACCGATGTTGGACGTTTCTTTGGCTATGGTGACCTCACTGGCACCGTCATGACGTGCTCCTACAACGACTACATCTCGCAAGATATAGTCGGCACAGACCGTGACCCCGCATACGTGTTCTGGGGTTCGGGATGGCGTATGCCCACAGCCTCCGAAATTGAGGAGCTCGTGGAGCGTTGTCAATGGAAATGGGTGGTACGCAACGGTACTCCGGGTTTTATTGTCAAAGGGCGTGAGTCCTCGATATTCCTGCCTGTCACAGGACAGCGTTCTGGTCGTGAGCTGGCCTACCAGCAGACACGTGGCTACTACTGGTCGGGCGAGATAAGTGAGACGGATCACGACTATGCCGGTGCCCTTTTCTTTCACAAGGGTGGGCACATGCTTAAGAACTACCGCAAATTTTACGGGTTCGTCATACGACCCGTCAAAGAGGAATTCTAATCCTCGTCACCCTCCTCTAAAAACTGGCGCAGCGGTTCCAGATAATCCTCCTCCCAGCCACCTGCTATATTGTCGTAATACTCGTCGGGGATATTAGTCTGCTTGATGTAAATCTCAGTCCTCACGTTACTCTTCGCTGTCAACTTAATCGTCACAATCGAAGGCTCTCCATCATCGCCAAAATACCACTCTTGGCATATCTTTTTGTTCTCCTCGAACTCTATGTTGCGCCCGCATATATCGCCATCCCACATCTCAAACTCCGACCCTGCCTCGGTGCTCATCTTAGCTGGATAACCCGTCCATAGCTCTATCGCAAAGGGGTTCGTCAATGCGGCGTATACCTCCTCCGCACTTGCGCCGACTTTCATGTTCTTCTTATACTCTCGCATCAGTTTCTCTTTTTGTCGCAAATATATACCCTTTCCCCTACACTCAACACAGCCCCCTGAACTAAATCCTTCAATACCCTCGGGTGGTATCCCTCGGCCTGCTCCTCCCTTTCCGTCAA
Organism: uncultured Marinilabiliaceae bacterium; assembly: GCA_964588595.1. Lineage (GTDB taxonomy): Bacteria > Bacteroidota > Bacteroidia > Bacteroidales > Marinilabiliaceae > W3P20-009. The sequence continues at coordinate 17,794 of CAZPPW010000036.1, read as the reverse complement.
AAAATCACTACATTTGTAACCCTCAATATCAACATAATGGCAGAAGAAAAGTTCACATCCAAGATGGGTGCTGTCGCAGCGGCAGCGGGTTCAGCTGTAGGCCTCGGCAATGTATGGCGTTTCCCCTACATCGTCGGTGAGGACGGTGGTGCGGCATTCATCCTCCTCTATGTGTTCTTCACCATCGCCATATCCATTCCCGTCCTCATGACCGAGTTCTCCCTTGGGCGCATGACGGGGAAGCCTGTCACTTCGGTGTTTCAGACGCTATGCCCTGGTGGAAAGTGGCAAATCATAGGATTCCTCGGTGTCCTCACCGCCTTCCTTATCATGTCCTATTACAACATCGTCTCGGGATGGACTGTCTACTATTCCGTGGCCTCTGCGGGAGGATGGCTCGAAGGACTTAATGAAGCCGAGATATCGCAAGTGTACCACTCCCTGTCATCTGACTCAGTTCAAAGCATCATCTGGATGATTGTCGTACTTCTTGCCACATCGTTCATTGTCGCCAAGGGGGTCTCTGGGGGCATTGAGAAATATAGCAAGATACTCATGCCGCTCCTCTTCGTCCTCATCGTTGTTATGCTTGTCCGTGCCGTCACACTCGATGGCGCAGCCGAGGGCCTCACTTTCTACCTCTCGCCTGACTTCTCTAAAATAACACCTAAGGCCATCTTTGACGCACTTGGGCAATCCTTCTTCTCCCTTAGCATAGGAATGGGCACCATGACAACCTACGGTGCGTACGTGCAACGTAATCAGAGTATCTCGGGTCTCGCAACACGTGTAGCGTCCATTGACTTCCTCGTGGCGTTCCTTGCGGGCGCGGTCATATTCCCTTGTGTATTCGCATTTGGCATCAACCCAGGACAAGGGCCTGGTCTTGTGTTCGTCACTCTTCCTAACATATTCAATCAGATGCCGTTGGGACGGCTCTTCTCTGTGGCCTTCTTCGTCCTGCTCGTTATTGCCGCTCTGACTTCGTCCATATCGCTGCTCGAAGTTGTCGTGGCCTACCTCAAGACGTCATTCTCCATGGGGCGGCGTAAGGCAACTGTCATAGCTGCCACCTTCACCCTCATCTTTGGTGTCGCGTGCGCCATATCCCCGCTGTTCTTCTCCATAGTTGATAACATGACAGCTAACGTCATGATGCCACTCGGTGCGCTCCTCATAGTCATATTTGCCGGGTGGGTACTGCCCTCGGAAAAGATGAGGGACGAATTGTCGGCGCATGGCTCCTCATTCTCACTCTTCCGAATCTATTTCTTCATACTTCGTTACATAGTTCCGCTGGTCATCCTTATCATTTTCGCTAACGGCATATATAGTTGGCTTGCTTAGCCACATCGCGCCATGAAGCTCACCACGAGGGTCAAATACAGCTATGCGGCTCTGCTTATCATCGCCTCTGTATTCTTCCTCTACTCCGTAGCAAAGGGACGACTATTTGACCGGCGCAACATATACATAGAATCAGATACCATCACGGTTGCTCCGGACTCCGTCATCTCCAGTTGGCGAACTCCCGACACCCTCCACATTAACTACGCCACGCTATGGCAACTGTCGGCGGCAGGATTCTCACCATACGACATCAACCTGATACTCTTTGCACGCTCTAAGGGCTATACGCTTAAATCGCAGAGTGACTTCATACGCCTCTTCGCACGACGTGACACCTCCAAAATCAGGCGTATACTTCCCACCATCCAATACGACTACCGCACACGTCAACCATACCGCTACTCGCCACGTCCAGATTACCAACGCCCCACATACACTCACACCTCACGCAATCCACTATCTCGACGCATACCCCTCTTCCTTGCTGACTCCCTTGAACTCTCACAAGCAGGTATGACTTCGGCCTCATGGGATACCCTTGCCGCCTTTCAGCAGAACTATATACTCGCTGGCTCCATGTCGTTCGACTCCCTCATCAACTGCTCTCCTGCCGAACTTGCCTCACGCCTGACCGCTCATATACGTTCCGCACGTCGCCCCCTCTACACTGCCGAGCCTGAGCGGCCACGGCCTGACCCCGTTGAACTCAACCATGCCACACGCGAGCAACTTGTTTTGATCCCTGGCATAGGCGAAAGGACAGCCGACCAGATTATTGAAATGCGTCAACGTCTGGGTGGCTTCGTTTCTCCCGAGCAACTTGTGGGTATGTGGCCTGTAACCCCAGAGACCTACGCTCTCATGTCGCCCTACCTCCTTGCTGACACCACTGCCATAATCCCTATAAATGTCAACAGCTCCAATGACACCCGTATGCGGCGGCATCCTTATTTCCCTACGCTCCTTATCAAACGAATTGAGCAGTTCCGCTATAAACATCCGCGGCGAGTCCTCAACGAGGAGGACATCCGCTACTGTGCCGAGGATATTGAGCTCAACCCATACTTTTGGCACTACGTGACTTACGGCGGCAACACAAACAAATAAATTTTGCGCCACACTTGCTTATCAAGCAACTTTTCCGTTACTTTGCGCAAGTTTTTGTAACCAACTCAATAACAAAGCAAAACATAAAATGATCGTAGTTCCCATCAAGGAGGGCGAGAACATCGAAAGGGCCCTCAAGAAGTTCAAGAGGAAGTTTGAGAAGACCGGCATCATGCGTGAGCTCCGTGCCCGTCAGGCCTACACCAAAGACTCCATCATCCGTCGCGACAAGATGGCCAAGGCTATCTACGTACAGAAGTTGCGTCGCGAGGAGGAGAATTAGAGACATTCCCCTCACCAACTGAGGCTTCGGAGCCTCACGTGTCAACACATCAATGACCAATTAAAGGAGGTGAGATAGCCATAACCCACAGAAGCGCCAAGGCCCGCAAAGCCCTGGCGCTTTCTTCTTCCACAAACCCTGACAATATGGACGAACCGAATCCCCAATCCCCCTCCTCCGACCCCACCGTCCAGGAGTTCCTCGACTACCTGCTCTATCAGCGTCGATGCTCACTTCAGACCATCCGCGCCTACCGTGTTGACCTCCGCATGTTCACCGACTTCCTGCAAGACTCTAACCTCGGAGCGCCACTTGATGCCAGTGCCAAATCAATACGCCTTTGGCTTGTCAACCTCCTTGATTCTGGTGACATCCCCCGCTCCGTCAACCGTAAAATAGCCACCCTAAGGAGTTACTACCGCTACTTCTGCTCGAAAGGCAGGTTGAAGGTCAATCCCACAAAGGCAATAGACAGTCTTAAAACGCCACACAGTCTTCCCGTATTCATCCACGAGGACGATATGCAGACGCTACTCGATCCACAAAACTACGCACAAGATTTTGAGGGTCAGCGTGACAGAACGATATTGCAAGTTCTTTACCTCACCGGATTGCGTGTCTCGGAGCTCTGCAACCTTACTATTAGAAACGTCGATATGGCCACTGAGCAGCTCCTTGTGCTCGGAAAAAGAAATAAACAACGAATAATTCCTATCACAAACACGCTCAAATCCATTTTATTTTACTATCTTCATCTCAGAGAAAACGAGTATGGTGAAGCGGCACCTGACGACACGCTTTTCTTGGCCAAACGTGGAGGACATCTTTCACAGTCGCAAATCTACGCGATGGTCAACAAGTATATCGACACTGCCGCGCTCAACGCCAAGATAGGTCCTCACGTCTTGCGCCACTCTTTCGCCACCGCGCTGCTTAACAACGGCGCTGACCTGATGGCCATCAAGGAGCTACTCGGACACTCAAGTCTCGCTGCGACGCAAGTATACGCCCACAGCGACTTCGAACAGTTAAATAAAATCTATAAACAGGCTCACCCAAGGGCCGACAACTAAAAAGGAGGAACGAACTATGAAACTGACAGTCCAGTCCGTCCATTTCGACGCAACACAGCAGCTCAAGGACTTCGCCGACAAGAAGGTCGGTAAGCTCGACAACTTCTACGACGGCATCATCTCTGCCGAAGTAGTCTTCAGCCTTGACAAGGCGGAGAACACGGAGAACAAGGTCACCAAAATCACCCTTGCTGTGCCAAACAATACCCTCGTGGCTGAAAAGCAATGCAAGTCTTTCGAAGAGGGTGTAGACCTTGCCTGCGAGGCACTCCGCAAACAACTCCTCAAATACAAAGAGAAATAGCCACGTGAGGGACGACCTCCCCTGCGGTCCACAATAAAAAGAAAGCCCCGAGGTTCGCATACCCCGGGGCTTATTTTGTGTGCTTGACGCGTTATGCCTCGCCTGTCATGCCGCGCAGGATGTCGATCAGACTGTCGAGCCTCCCCGACAGCCCTGGTATCGTCTCCTCTGTCGCCCCGTTGCATACCAGCCGCTCCACCTGTGTTGATGGGATTACCCCTGCCTCCTCTTCCATGGCGCGGCCTCGTTCTGTCAGCCGCACTATGACCTGACGCATATCGCCACGGCCGCGATGCCTCTCCACGATGCCCATCACCTCCATCCTCTTCAACAACGGGGTCACGGTATTCGTCTGGAGCATCAGCCGGTGCGCTATCTCATTCACTGTCAGCATGTCCTCTTCCCACAGCACCATCATCACAAGGTACTGAGGATACGTCAGGCCGAGTCCCGACAACAGCGGTGTGTAGCTCTTCACTATCAACCTGCTTGCTGTATACAAACGAAAGCACAACTGATTTCTCAGTCGCAAATCTTCATGCTCCATCTACATTCCTTATTTATAGTACACGCCCGACGCATTCACATTCGCCACCATACGCGTTGCCATGCTCCTCTTAGAGAGCTGGCTTTTAGATACCGCGAAAATAGTCTACCTTGTGGCGATTACGCTTTATTAGTCAAAAAAATATGCCCCCTGTTGGCACTTTACCTCGAAAAGTATTAACTTTGTAGCCGAATTTCATGCCAAGTGGATTGTTATGTCTTTTCCTTTGGCTGTCTTTCGAAGTGTCTTTACTGAAGATAAGTAAAACCTAATTGTCTAATAATTCGAATTATGGCTAAAGAAACTTTCCAAAGAACAAAGCCACACGTAAACATCGGCACCATCGGTCACGTCGATCACGGCAAGACCACCTTGACTGCCGCAATCACCAAGGTTCTCTCCAAGAGGCTTCCTTCCGCTGTCAACCAGTCGAAGTCTTTCGACTCCATCGATAGCGCACCTGAGGAGAAGGAGCGTGGTATCACCATCAATACCGCTCACGTCGAGTATGAGACCGAGAAGCGTCACTACGCACACGTAGACTGCCCGGGCCACGCTGACTACGTCAAGAACATGGTCACTGGTGCTGCCCAGATGGACGGTGCAATCCTCGTCTGCGCTGCAACTGACGGTCCTATGCCTCAGACTCGTGAGCACATCCTTCTCGCACGTCAGGTCAACGTTCCTCGTATTGTCGTCTTCATGAACAAGGTTGACCTTGTTGACGACGCTGAGATGCTCGACCTCGTTGAGATGGAGCTCCGTGAGCTTCTCACATTCTACGAGTTCGATGGTGACAACAGCCCTGTTATCCGTGGTTCCGCCCTTGGCGCGCTCAATGGTGAGCCTCAGTGGGAGGACAAGGTCATGGAGCTCATGGACGCTGTTGACGAGTGGATTCCTACCCCTGTTCGTGACACTGATAAGCCATTCCTTATGCCTGTTGAGGACGCTATGACCATCACCGGTCGTGGCACCGTCGCTACTGGTCGTATCGAGACTGGTGTCGTACACATTGGCGATGAGCTTCAGATTGTCGGTCTTAACTCTGAGGGCAAGAAGACCACCTGCACGGGTGTCGAGATGTTCCGCAAGACCCTTGAAGAGGGTGAGGCTGGTGACAACGTAGGTCTCCTTCTCCGCGGTATCGACAAGTCTGAGATGAAGCGTGGTATGGTTCTCTGCAAGCCAGGTTCTATCACTCCTCACACCAAGTTCAAGGCTCAGATTTACGTCTTGAAGAAGGAAGAGGGTGGTCGCCACACTCCTTTCAAGAACAAGTATCGTCCACAGTTCTACCTCCGTACTCTTGACATCACTGGTGAGATCAAGCTCCCTGAGGGCACAGAGATCGTCATGCCTGGTGACCATGTCAACATTGAGGTAGACCTCATCTCCCCTGTAGCACTCAACGTAGGTCTCCGTTTCGCTATCCGCGAGGGTGGCCGTACAGTCGGCGCAGGTCAGATCACTGAGATTGTTGAGTAATCTTACCTTTCTATAAAATGGCGGGACATCCCGTCCCGCCATTTTTATCTTTACGGGTGTAGTTCAGTTGGTAGAGCATCGGTCTCCAAAACCGAGTGTCGGGCGTTCGAGTCGCTCCACCCGTGCCAAATATCTTGACTAATGAACAAAGTCGTTAATTACTTCAAGGACGTTTATAACGAGCTCGTAGTAAAGACCACGTGGCCCACCTGGAATGACCTTTTTTCCAGCGCACGTATCGTTATGATCGCCTCTGTCATCATAGCTGTCTTGATTCTCGTGATGGATCTCGCGTTTGAGAACATCCTCAAGGGCATTTACAGTATCCTCTAATATACTTCGTCAACAATGGCTACAGACCAGAAATACTGGTACGTCCTCAAGGCTATCGGCGGAAAGGAGAAGAAGGCCAAGGAGAACATTGAAGGCGAGATACAGCGCCGTGGTCTCCAGGATCTTGTCACTCAGGTCGTCGTCCCTGTTGAGAAAGTATATCAGCAACGTAATGGTAAGAAGGTGCTCAAGGAGCATATCCTTTACTCGGGGTATGTGTTTGTGGAGTGCGTTCTCACCAATGAGACACAGGCCGTCCTCACGAACGTGCAGAACGTCATTGGGTTCCTCATGTCGCCTCATGCTGTCTATAAGGATGATGTTGACAAGAAGGGCGTCAAAATCAAGAAGATTGCCGGTTACGTGCAGAAGCCACAGGAGATGCGTTATTCTGAGGTGAGCCGCATGATAGGTCGTATGGATGAGATTTCTGACGATACGGCAGATGACATGGTACCGTTCGTAGTCGGTGAGACTGTGAAGGTGACTGACGGTTCATTCTCTGGCTTCTCTGGTGAGATAGAGGAGGTCAACGAGGAGAAGAAGAAGCTCTCCGTGATGATAAAGATCTTCGGTCGCAAGACCCCACTTGAGCTCAGCTACTTCCAGGTAGAGAAGGAGTAAGAGGCACTAACAGAGACACTGACAAAGACACTAACAGAATAGTAAGGACGATTTAGTATCGAATGCTTCCAGCTGACGACGGTCAGCCCTTATACAAGTCGTTGTTATTATAATATCCTAATAATCGAATTGCTAAAATGGCTAAAGAAGTAGAAGCCTTTATCAAACTTCAGGTTAAAGGTGGTGCGGCAAATCCTTCACCCCCAATTGGTCCTGCATTGGGTTCCAAGGGTGTGAACATCATGGATTTCTGCAAGCAGTTCAACGCTCGTACACAGGACAAGGCTGGCAAGATATTGCCTGTCGTCATAACGGTCTACAACGACAAGTCGTTTGAGTTTGTCATCAAGACTCCTCCTGCAGCAGTGCAGATTAAGGAGATTGCGAAGCTCAAGAGCGGCTCTGCCGAGCCTAACCGTAAGAAGGTAGCCACAATAACCTGGGATCAGGTTAAGGCTATCGCGACGGACAAGATGCCAGACCTCAACTGCTTCACGGTCGAGGCTGCCATGAAAATGATCGCTGGCACCGCCAGAAGTATGGGTGTCACCGTTTCCGGTGAGTTCCCTGGCAACAAATAACTCAATACCTACTAGCACAATGACGAAACTAACTAAGAATAGGAAGTTGGCGTTGTCTAAGATAGAGGACGGCAAGGTCTATTCCATCAGCGAGGCAGCAGCTCTCGTTAAGGAGATGACCACGACAAAGTTCGATGCCTCTGTCGATGTGGATGTACGACTTGGTGTCGATCCGCGCAAGGCCAACCAGATGGTGAGAGGCGTCTGCACGCTTCCTCACGGTTCGGGCAAGCAGGTACGTGTTTTGGTCCTCTGCACTCCCGATAAGGAGACTGAGGCTAAGGAAGCCGGAGCGGACTACGTCGGTCTCGATGAGTACATTGACAAGATCAAGGGTGGATGGACGGACGTAGACGTCATCATCACCATGCCGAGCATTATGGCGAAGGTTGGTGCTCTTGGTCGTGTTCTTGGTCCTCGTGGCCTCATGCCAAACCCGAAGAGTGGCACCGTTACGATGGATGTCGCCAAGGCGGTCAAAGAGGTCAAGGCCGGTAAGATCGACTTCAAGGTTGACAAGACAGGTATCGTACACGCATCCATCGGCAAAGTATCCTTTGATGCAGAGAAGATTGTAGACAACGTTAAGGAGTTCCTGAACGTGATAGTACGTCTCAAGCCTTCTACGGCGAAGGGTACCTACGTCAAGAGCGTTTATCTCTCCAGCACCATGAGCCCGGGCGTTCACGTAGACTTCAAAGTCGGTGACGCGTAGTTGATTGTTTTACTTTCTAAATCGGAATCATGAGAAAAGAAGATAAAGCCGTCCTCATTGACCAGCTTGTTGAGACGCTCAAGAGCTATTCGCACTTCTACCTCGTAGACATCGAGGGACTCAATGCGGAGAAGACCAGCGCGTTGCGCCGTCTCTGCTTTGAGAAGGAGATCAAGCTCATGGTCGTCAAGAACACGCTCATCAAGAAGGCCATCGCGACTGTCGATGGTGAACTCTCTGGTCTCGACTCGGCGTTTGCTGGTAACACGGCTGTGATGTTTGCCAATGTTGGCAATGCGCCTGCCAAGGTTATCAAGGAATTCGCTGCACAGAACGAGAAGCCAGTCCTCAAGGGCGCATACGTCGAGAACTCAGTTTACGGCGCGGGCTCGCTGGAGGAACTTGTCTCCATCAAGAGCAAAGAGGAGCTCATTGCAGACGTTATTGCACTTCTGCAGTCTCCCGCCAAGAATGTCATCTCTGCCCTTCAGGGTGCAGCTGGCAACAAGATTCATGGCGTACTCGAAACCCTAAGCAAGAAATAGTTTTTCAACATTACCTGAACCCAATTAATTTTCAAATACAATGGCAGATATCAAGACGCTCGCTGAAGAGCTCGTCAATCTTACTGTAAAGGAAGTCAACGAACTCGCAAACGTCCTCAAGGAGGAGTACGGCATTGAGCCCGCAGCAGCAGCAGTTGCTGTAGCCGCACCCGCAGCAGGCGCTGCAGCCGCAGCAGCTGAGCAGACGGAGTTCGACGTCATCCTCAAGAGCGCAGGCGCTGCGAAGCTCCAGGTCGTTAAGGCCGTCAAGGAGAACACCGGTCTCGGTCTGAAGGAGGCTAAGGAGATCGTCGACAAGGCTCCCGCAACCGTCAAGGAGAAGCTCTCCAAGGCAGATGCTGAGGCCCTCAAGGCTAAACTCGAAGAGGCTGGTGCTGAGGTTGAACTTAAGTAATAGCAGCACTTCCTTCTAATAGGAATTTGGTTTGGAACCCGTGCAGAAGTGCGGGGTCCAAACCTTTTTATCTCTGTTATTAATAAGTTCAATTAACTTCACTTTCACGATGAATCCCATTAAAGCCGACAGGATAAGTTTCTCTTCCTTGAAGCATCCGTTGGAATACAACGACTTCCTGGAAGTACAATTAAAATCGTTCAAGGAGCTTTTCCAGTTAGGATCAACACCTGAACAACGAAAGACAGAAGCCCTTTACAGGGTGTTCAGTGAGAATTTTCCGATATCCGACGCGAGGAACAACTTCACCCTTGAATTCCTCGATTATTGCATCGATCCACCCCGATACACCATTCAGGAGTGCCTCGAGCAGGGACTGACGTTCCAAGTCCCCCTGAAGGCTACACTCAAACTTTCTTGCAACGATCCTGACCATGAGGATTTTGACACAGTGGTGCAAGAGGTTTATCTTGGTCAGATACCATACATGACTGAGAAGGGCAGCTTCATCGTCAACGGCGCAGAGCGTGTCGTCGTATCACAGTTGCACCGTTCGCCAGGCGTGTTTTTCGCGCAGAGCGTTCACGCTAATGGTACGAAGCTCTATTCCGCGCGCATCATCCCGTTCAAGGGTTCGTGGATTGAGTTTGCTACCGATATCAACAATGTTATGTACGCATACATTGACCGCAAGAAGAAGTTGCCGGTCACGACGATGTTGCGTGCAATAGGTTTCGAGTCGGATAAGGAGATACTCGAGATCTTTGGTCTTGCTGACGAGGTAAAGGTCAACAAGGCAAATCTTAAGAAGTGCGTAGGCCGCAAGTTGGCGGCACGTGTGTTGAAGTCGTGGGTTGAGGACTTTGTCGATGAGGATTCGGGCGAGGTTATCTCTATTGAGCGCAACGAGATTATCGTTGACCGTGAGGAGGTGCTCACCGAGGAGCAGTGCGACAAGATCATTGAGGCTGGTTGCAAGACCATCTTGTTCCACAAGGAGGGTCAGAACCTGTCTGACTTCACGATTATCTATAATACTCTTCAGAAAGACCCCTGCAACTCCGAGAAGGAGGCTGTAGTTTACATATATCGTCAGTTGCGTAACGCAGATCCACCAGATGAGGCTACGGCACGTGACGCCATCGAGAAGTTGTTCTTCTCGGACAAGCGTTATGACCTTGGCAACGTGGGTCGTTACCGTTTGAACCAGAAGCTTGGTTTGAAGACGGACATGAGCGTGCGCGTCTTGACGAAGGAGGACATGATTGAGATTATCAAGCATCTCATTGAGCTCCTCAATTCGAAGGCTGATGTCGATGATATCGACCACCTTTCTAACCGTCGTGTGCGCACTGTGGGTGAGCAGTTGGCGAACCAGTTCGCGGTAGGTTTGGCACGTATGGCTCGCACCATCAAGGAGCGCATGAACGTGCGTGACAATGAGGTGTTCACGCCTACGGACCTTATCAACAGCAAGACACTTGCGTCGGTTGTGAACAGCTTCTTCGCTACTAATGCGTTGTCGCAGTTCATGGACCAGACTAACCCGCTTGCGGAGGTTACTCACAAGAGGCGTTTGTCGGCACTTGGTCCTGGTGGTCTTAGTCGTGACCGTGCTGGCTTTGAGGTTCGTGACGTCCACTACACCCACTATGGTCGTTTGTGTCCTATTGAGACGCCTGAGGGACCTAACATCGGTCTTATCTCGTCGCTCACCATATATGCCAAGATTGATGACCTTGGATTCCTTGAGACGCCGTATCGTGTGGTCAAGGATGGCAAGGTGGACTTCTCGCCTGAGGGCTTCAAGTATGTGACGGCCGAGGAGGAGGAGCATAAGATTATCGCCCAGGCGTTGTCGCCTATGGACGATGAGGGCAACTTCACCGAGGAGCGCGTCAAGTCTCGTCAGGATTCTGACTTCCCTGTTGTGGACAAGAACCAGGTGGAGTATATAGACGTTGCGGCCAATCAGATTGCGTCTGTGGCGTCTTCGCTCATCCCGTTCTTGGAGCATGACGATGCGCACCGTGCGCTCATGGGTTCCAACATGATGAGGCAGGCCGTTCCTTTGCTTCGTACGGAGGCTCCTATCGTGGGCACAGGCCTTGAGGAGCCGGTGATACGCTTCTCGCGTACGCAGGTCACGGCGGAGAAGGACGGCGTTATTGACTATGTTGACGCTGACAAGATTGTGGTGCGTTATGAGCGTACGGACGATGAGAAGTTCGTAAGCTTTGAGCCTGACACTAAGGAGTATCGCCTGCCTAAGTTCCAGAAGACGAACCAGAGCACGTGTATTGATATACGTCCGGTGGTATTGCCTGGTCAGCATGTCAAGGCTGGTGAGATACTTACGGAGGGTTATTCCACGTCGGAGGGCGAGCTTGCCCTTGGTCGTAACCTGAAGGTGGCGTTCATGCCGTGGAAGGGTTACAACTTCGAGGATGCAATCGTCATTTCGGAGCGTGTGGTACGTGAGGATATCTTCACTTCGGTGCACGTTGACGAGTACTCGCTTGAGGTGCGTGACACGAAGCGCGGTATGGAGGAACTCACGTCGGATATACCTAACGTCAGTGAGGATGCCACGAAGGATCTTGATGAGAATGGTATCATCCGTATTGGCGCGCACGTCAACCCAGGTGATATACTGATTGGCAAGATCACGCCTAAAGGAGAGAGCGACCCGACGCCTGAGGAGAAGTTGCTTCGTGCGATCTTTGGTGACCGTGCTGGTGACGTCAAGGATGCGTCGTTGAAGGCTAATCCGTCGCTTAGTGGTGTCGTCATTGGGCGTAACTTGTACTCGCGTGTCATCAAGGACCGTCGTTCGCGTAATGACAAGGCGAAGATTGCGGCCATTGATGAGGAGTTCGCCAAGAACACTGAGAGCTTGCTCAATGTGCTCATTGATAAGATTAACTCGCTTATTGGTGGCAAGGCGTCGCAGGGCATCAAGGATTACTATGGTGTAGAGGTTGTGGCGAAGGGAGTGAAGCTCACACGCAACATACTCGCCGACATCAACTATCAGACCGTTGACCCGTCGGGTTGGACGACTGATGAGGGTCACAACAAGCTGATCTATCGCGTCATTCACAACTATCGCATGAAGTACAAGGAGTATGAGGCGATACAGAAGAGGCGCACATATAATGAGACCATTGGCGATGAGCTACCCAATGGTATCATGCAGGTGGCAAAGATTTACATTGCCAAGAAGCGTAAGATACGCGTAGGAGATAAGATGGCAGGTCGCCACGGTAACAAGGGTATCGTCTCGAACATTGTGCGTTTGGAGGATATGCCGTTCTTGCCAGATGGTTCGCCTGTGGACATTGTGTTGAACCCTCTGGGTGTGCCGTCGCGCATGAACCTTGGACAGATATACGAGACTGTGCTTGGTTGGGCTGGCAAGGAGCTTGGGATGAAGTTCGCTACGCCTGTATTTGACGGTGCGTCGCTTGACCAGATTACGGAGTTGACGCGTAAGGCGGGTGTGCCAGATGTGGGTAAGATATACCTGTATGATGGTGGCACTGGAGAGCGTTTCCACCAGCCTGCGACGGTAGGTATTGTCTACATGCTTAAGCTCGGCCACATGGTCGATGACAAGATGCACGCGCGTTCTATTGGACCGTATTCTCTCATCACACAGCAGCCACTGGGCGGCAAGGCGCAGTTTGGTGGTCAGCGTTTTGGTGAGATGGAGGTTTGGGCGCTTGAGGGATTCGGTGCCGCGAATGTGCTCCAGGAGATCCTTACGGTGAAGTCGGACGACGTGGTTGGTCGTGCTAAGGCATACGAGGCTATTGTCAAAGGAGACAATTTGCCTACGCCTGGCATACCGGAGTCGCTCAATGTGCTCCTTCATGAGATGAGGGGTCTGGGTCTGAGCATCCAGTTTGAGTAATAGAGTATAGTTCCCGTCCACGGGTCGCAGCTGGGTCTGCGGGCGCGGTTGCGACCCTGTGTTGTCGGAAAACAAGGACGTCCCGAGGAAGAAGGGACACATAAAATCTCTAACATGGCATTTAGAAGAGATCAGAAGAAAACGAACTTCTCGAAAATCTCCATCGGTCTTGCATCGCCCGAGGAGATACTTGAGATGTCGAGCGGCGAGGTGCTCAAGCCTGAGACCATCAACTATAGGACGTATAAGCCTGAGCGTGACGGCCTTTTCTGTGAGCGCATATTTGGTCCTGTGAAGGACTATGAGTGCCACTGCGGAAAGTATAAGCGCATTCGTTATAAGGGAATCGTGTGCGACCGTTGCGGAGTAGAGGTGACGGAGAAGAAGGTGCGTCGTGAACGCATGGGTCATATATCGCTTGTGGTGCCTGTGGCTCATATATGGTATTTCAGGTCGTTGCCTAACAAGATAGGCTGTCTGCTTGGCATACCTACGAAGAAGGTAGATTCGATAGTATATTACGAGCGTTATATCGTTATAAATCCGGGCGTCAAGGAGAAGGATGGCGTGAAGAAGTATGATTTCCTTTCGGAGGAGGAGTACATAGCCATCACTGACGATCTTCCAAGCGACAACAAGGCACTTGATGACAACGATCCGAACAAGTTTGTTGCCAAGATGGGTGCAGAGGCGTTGGAGATGCTTCTGAAGCAGATAAACCTTGACGATCTTGCGGCAGAGCTTCGCGTGTCGGCCAAGAGTGAGACGTCGCAGGCGCGCAAGAATGATGCCTTGAAACGGCTTCAGGTTGTGGAGTGGTTCCGTGCGTCGCAGGGGCGTAATAAGCCTGAGTGGATGATATTGAAGGTGGTGCCAGTGATACCGCCAGATTTGCGTCCGTTGGTGCCTCTGGATGGTGGTCGTTTCGCGACATCGGATTTGAATGAGTTGTATCGTAGGGTTATCATACGAAACAATCGTCTGAAGAGGCTGCAAGAGATCAAGGCGCCTGAGGTCATTCTGCGCAATGAGAAGCGTATGCTTCAGGAGGCAGTGGACTCGTTGTTTGACAACACGCGCCGTTCGACGGCTGTCAAGTCGGATGCTAATCGTCCGTTGAAGTCGTTGTCGGACTCTTTGAAGGGTAAGCAGGGACGTTTCCGTCAGAACTTGCTTGGAAAGCGTGTGGACTACTCGGCACGTTCGGTCATCGTCATTGGCCCTGAGCTGAAGATGCATGAGTGTGGATTGCCGAAGGATATGGCGGCTGAGTTGTATAAGCCGTTCATCATACGTAAGCTTATAGAGCGCGGCATAGTGAAGACTGTGAAGAGCGCGAAGAAGATAGTCGACAAGAAGTCGCCTATGGTATGGGACATCTTGGAGAATGTGATGAAGAATCACCCTGTGTTGTTGAACCGCGCCCCGACGTTGCACCGTCTTGGTATCCAGGCGTTCCAGCCACGCATGGTTGAGGGTAAGGCGATACAGTTGCACCCGTTGGCATGCACGGCGTTCAATGCGGACTTTGATGGTGACCAGATGGCGGTACACCTTCCGCTTGGCAATGCGGCGATACTTGAGGCTCAGTTGTTGATGTTGGCGTCGCTGAACGTGTTGAATCCGGCGAATGGCGCGCCTATCACTGTTCCGTCGCAGGACATGGTGCTTGGTTTGTATTACATCACCAAGGAGCGTCCGGGCGCGATGGGCGAGGGGCTTACGTTCTATTCGCCAACGGAGGCTGAGATTGCCTATAATGAGGGCAAGGTGGAGCTTCATGCGAAGGTCAAGGTTATGACTGAGGACCTGAACAAGGATGGCAAGGTTGAGAAGATGATGATCGAGACGACTATGGGTCGTATTCTCTTCAACAACCTTGTGCCGAAGGAGGTGGGATACATCAACTGTATCATCACCAAGAAGTCGCTTCGTGACATCATTGCCCGCGTACAGAAGGCGTGTGGTATACCTCGCACGGCAGACTTCCTGGACGACGTGAAGAATATGGGTTACCGTATGGCGTTTGTCGCAGGCTTGTCGTTCAACCTTTCGGATGTCATTATCCCGAAGGAGAAGGATGCTCTCATCAAGAAGGGCTATGAGGATGTCGAGGAGGTGATGAACAACTATAACATGGGCTTCATCACTAACAACGAGCGATATAACCAGATTATTGATATTTGGACACACGTCAATACAGACCTTACGGGCATCTTGATGAAGCAGTTGAGTTCTGACCAGCAGGGCTTCAACTCAGTGTACATGATGCTTGACTCTGGCGCGCGTGGTTCTAAGGACCAGATACGTCAGTTGTGCGGTATGCGTGGTCTTATGGCAAAGCCTCAGAAGTCGGGAGCCGAGGGACCTCAGATTATTGAGAACCCAGTCATTGCCAACCTTAAGGAGGGCTTGTCGGTGCAGGAGTACTTCATTTCGTCGCACGGTGCACGTAAGGGCTTGTCGGATACGGCGCTTAAGACGGCTGATGCCGGATACTTGACACGTCGTCTTGTTGACGTCTCGAATGACGTCATCATCACGGAGGATGACTGCGGCACGCTTCGCGGCTTGACATGCACGGCTATCAAGAATAACGATGACGTGATAGCTACGTTGTATGAGCGCATACTTGGTCGTGTGGCGGTTAATGATGTTATCCATCCTATCACGAATGAGGTACTTGTTCATGCTGGCGAGGAGATAAACGAGGCTAAGGCTCGTGCTATTGAGGAGTCGCCTATTGACAGTGTGGAGATACGTTCTGTGCTGACGTGCGAGAGCCGTAAGGGTGTGTGCGCGAAGTGCTATGGCCGCAACCTTGCAACGAGCAGGCTCGTGCATAAGGGTGAGGCTGTGGGCGTTATCGCGGCGCAGTCTATTGGTGAGCCTGGTACGCAGCTTACACTTCGTACGTTCCACCAAGGTGGCGTGGCAGGCGGCGGCTCGTCGGAGAGCTCAGTCAAGTCGAAGTATGACGGTATTGTTGAGATAGACGAGTTGCGCAGCGTGCCATATACGGATGCCAATGGCAAGACGTATGACGTTGTGGTGAGCCGTTTGGCGGAGATACGTATTGTGGACAAGAATACGGGGCATGACTTGATACGTCACCCGTTGCATTACGCGTCGAAGCTCTTTGTCAAGCAGGGCCAGGAGGTCAAGAAAGACCAGGAGCTTTGCGAGTGGGACCCTTATAATGCTCAGATTATCACTGAGAAGAGCGGTATTGTCAGGTTTGACAATATGGAAGAGGGCGTGACCTACAAGCTTGAGAGTGATGAGCAGACGGGCTTCTCGGAGATGGTCATCATTGAGGGACATGACAAGACGAAGTCGCCTGCGCTGAACATCATGGTGGGCGATGAGATTGTGAAGACATATAACCTGCCTGTGGGCGCACACGTGTCGGCTGAGAATGGTCAGCAGATTACGGCGGGCGAGACGATAGCCAAGATGCCGCGTGCGGTGGGCAAGGCTGGTGATATCACTGGTGGTCTGCCTCGCGTCACTGAGTTGTTTGAGGCTCGCAACCCGAGCAATCCGGCGGTTGTGTCGGAGATTGATGGTGAGGTGTCGTATGGCAAGATTAAGCGTGGTAATCGCGAGATCACTATCACGTCGAAGAGCAACGAGCGGAAGACGTATCTTGTGTCGCTCACGAAGCAGATACTTGTGCAGGAGGGCGATTTCGTGCGTGCGGGCACCCCGTTGTCGGACGGCGCTATCACTCCTACGGATATATTGACGATACTTGGTCCGACGAAGGTTCAGGAGTATATTGTCAACGAGGTTCAGGATGTGTATCGTTTGCAGGGTGTGTCGATTAACGACAAGCACTTTGAGGTCATTGTGCGTCAGATGATGCGCAAGGTTGAGATACAGGATCCGGGAGACACGACGTTCCTTGAGAAGGAGGCTGTTGACAAGATTGACTTCCAGATGGAGAATGATCGTCTGTGGGGCAAGGTGTACGTGACGAACCCGGGCGGGTCGGAGACGTTGAAGGAGGGTTATATCATTTCGCAGCGCAGGTTGCGTGATGAGAACTCTCAGTTGAAGCGTCGTGACTTGCCGTTGGTTGAGAGCCGTCCTACGGTTCCTGCTACGGCTAACCAGATACTTCAGGGTATCACGCGTGCGGCGTTGCAGACGAAGAGCTTCATGTCGGCGGCGTCGTTCCAGGAGACGACTAAGGTTCTCAATGAGAGTGCGATTCAGGGTAAGGTTGATTACCTTGAGGGCTTGAAGGAGAACGTTATCTGTGGTCATTTGATACCGGCTGGTACTGGCACGAGAGGGCTTGGTGACGACATTGTCGGTCTGAAGTCGGACGTGCAGTATTTTGAGGAGCAGGAGGCGTAGGCTGAGCGCTCGATAGATGAGAATGTCGCCCCCTCTGACGTAAGTTGGAGGGGGCGATTGTTTTTTTGGGGGGGTGGGGTACGCCTTCGGCGTTTAGGGGATGGGGGCGGCGGGTGTACAACTGGGGGTTTTGGCACGGCTTCGGGGT